>NZ_PNDI01000050.1:0-41921 GCF_005887465.1 Pseudoalteromonas sp. S1610
CGAGTCCCGTCCACTCCGCCACTTGTTATTTCCTCAATAACAAGCAATAAATAATTTCCTTATTAATAAATCCTAACATAATTTTTTATCAGCTATCAGCTATCAGCTATCAGCTCGACTCTTCTATACTAACCTGCTAATATTCTTGGCTATTCTTTAATATTCAGCTTCTTATCTCTGCATGAATTACCAAGAATCTAATCTCACTTTAAAAAAGGAAGCATTAAGATGAGTACATTAGGTCAGCAATTAAAGCAGCTAAGAAATAATAAAAAATTGAGCCAACCTGAATTTGCCCAGCAAGCGGGTATAGAGCAGAGTTATTTATCCAAGCTTGAAAACGATAAATCAATTCCCTCCAATGAAATATTTAGAGCTTTATTGATAGCATTAGATCTTTCAATTGATGAGTTTATGAAGCCACTAGTATCGAGTCACGATAAAGTTAGACTGATGCAAATACCAGATGTAGAGCTGTGGTATAAAAGTAAAGCAGTAAAGAGCTCAGCCACACAGCGTAAGGTTATTTATCTCGCAATGTTTTTAATATCTATTGGTTGTGCATTGTTTTATGCAGGACATAAAAACTATGTGTTCAATGAGCGCTTTTACGAATATAAATCACAAGGTGTGATCAAAACAGGTGAACCTCTGAATGTTTTTACTCATTGGAGCAATTATATTATTGAGTCGAATCGAGAAAAAAGAGATGAGAAAAATCGGGAAATGCTGGCCAGAAGGGTACCAAGTTTTAAGTTAATGGATGAGTATGTCGGTGAATCATTTGTTGAAGAGGTTGAGGGAGGTAAACGTGTTTATACTGCAAATGAGCTTTCGCGGACTATGCCACATGCAGGCAATAGTTGGTTTGAGTTTTTAGGTATTTTTGCTGCTGTATTTGGTTTGGCGCTCGCTTTACTGGAACCTAGATTAACCAAGCAATAAAAAGCCTGCGTACATGAAAACGCAGCAGGCTTTAATATAAATTGGCTTACAATTACCCTTGTGGGCCAAAGCGTTCTTTCAAGTAAGTATCTAAAAAGTTTAGGTAGGCGTTGGAGGCGCTGATACGGTTTTCTTTTTTGCTAAAACCGTGGCCTTCATCATCAAATAATACATACTCTACTGGCACACCATTAGCTTTAACCGCAGCAACCAACTCATCGCTTTCAATTTGTAATACGCGTGGATCATTAGCACCTTGAATAACCATTAAAGGCTTAGTGATGTTATCGGCATGAAATAGCGGTGAAATAGCACGGTGACGTTCACCATCGGTGGCAGGATCGCCCATTTCATCGTATAGCGCCTTTTTAAAGCTTTCCCACCATGGTGGAATTGAGTTCAGTGTGCGTACCCAGTTAGTCACACCAAAAATATTGATACCTACTTTGAACTCTTCCGGTTCAAAGGCAAGCGCGGCTGCGGTCATAAAGCCGCCGTAGCTACCACCCATGATGCCGATTTTATCTGCATCGACCCAATCTAGGCTTTGTAAGTGTTTTTTACCGTAGACAATATCTTGTAGATCATCGGTGCCATGTTTTTTATCGTCTAAATGGAAAAATGTTTTACCATAGCCTGAGCTACCGCGGTTATTGACGGCAAAAATAGCATAGCCATGATTAACTAAATGTTGCTGCATTGCGCTATAACCAGTTCGGCTTTGCCCACCTGGGCCGCCATGCACCCAAATAAGTGCAGGTACTTTATTGGTGCTGCTGGCTTGTTTTGGTTTGTATAATACGCCCGGTATTTCTAAATCATCAAAACTTTTAAAGCGCACAATGGTGCTCTCTACTAAGTCGTTTTGATCTATATCTTCACTTAATGTGTTGGTAAGTTGCTTGGCTTCATTACTGCCAACTTGCCAAACAAATAAGTTGCTTGGTGAGGTATCTGAATTTAAATAAAACGCCATGGTTTTCTCATCGCTTGAGAAATTCACACCACGTAGATTTCCCGCAGGTAATTTAGGCATGGCAATTTCATCCGCTGTTTGCGTGTCTTTTACTGTGACCTTTGTGCTGGCATCAGCATTTACACCGCTTACTTGGTAACGCCCAGATTTAGAAAAGTAAATAAAGCTAACGTCCCAATCATCTTTTAATGCTGGGCTGTGCTTGCCTGTGGCGAGCTCATATTGCCACACCTCTGAAAACTCTCCTTTAGCGTCTGTTGAGTAGTATAAATATTTGCTGTCTACAGAGAAGGTCTCAGGCGTATATTGTGCTGGTGTATCGTGTTTTGAAATTAATTGCGGCTTGAGGGTTTTCTTATAGGTATCAAGAATAAACGTATCGCTGTCTTTATTGGTATTATTTTTAGACAGTGCAATGTAGCGTCCATCGGGGCTAATTGCGCCCACATCTAGTCCTTGTGTGTTTTGATAAACGGGCGTGACTTTATAGGTTTTGCTATCTACACGATACAAGTCCATAAACTTGGCATCGCGTTGATTACTGGTAATAAAAAACTGACTGCCATCTTTAGTAAAGCCTGCAAAACTCGCGCGGGTTTCTTCCCCTGGAGTTAAATCTTTGATTGAACCATCAACTTCACGCACATAAACATGGTAGCGCTCATTACCGCCTGAGTCCTTGGTAAATAGTACACGCTCATCATTTGGGAAATAGCGAATAGGGTAGGTGCTGTCTTCAAAATTGGTTAGGCGCGTTTTGCTACCTGTTTTTATGTCAACTTCATACAAGCTGTAAATACCGCTTTCATCGCTACTAACTAGAACTTTATCGCCAGTCGGGGAAAAGCTACTGCCCATGATAGATGTTGTATCAAAAAAGGTTTTAGCGTTATAGGTTTTTACTTGTTGTTTTTGCTCAGTTGCCACAGGGGTAGAGGCTGAATTATTAGATTGACTGCAACCTGTTAATGCAATTGATACTGCACAGGTAATACAAGCAAATTTGAGGGCTTTTTTCATAGATACATTCCTTGGATTATAATTATAGACTTTTAGTGTTAACCGAACGTTTTTTAAACGCAAGTAATTAGCCTATTCGAACTGCAATAAAGTGTTACAAACCATGTAGCCCACGAAAATAGAAAACCAGTTATAATTCACTTTCAAAATCAGGGAGTATTTATGATATAAGTCATTGGGTTACATAAACAGTTTGCTGAAAACGTATTGTACAGTGGCTATAGTGTGCAGTTTTGTGCACCTAAAATATGCATTGAAGCGCCTAATGGCCAAGGTAAAACAACGTTGTTGTTGATGTTGGCAGAGCTCGAAACGCGCCAAAGTGGGCAGATTTTATTTTCTAAAAAAGCATTAACCGAACCGCATAAACAAGTTGCTATAGCCTCAGACTGTATTGCTTTACCTGACTTTCTTACGGCAAAGCAAATTATTAACTTGTCCGTGAATACGCTGGATTGTGATTGGCCAACGACAATAATAGATGGGTTTAATTTCAATGAATTTTTAAATACTCGTTTTGATGCGCTGTCGTCAGGTAATCAAAAGAAATGCCAGTTAATTTTAGCGCTTATGCGTGATGCACCTTATTTACTTCTAGACGAACCCAGCGCAGCACTTGATCAAGCCAGTATTCAGTATTTATTAGTACTGCTTGATGAATATCTAATAGATAAGCCACATGGGAAAATAGTCATCACCTGCCATGAACCAGCGCCATTTATTGAGCGTGGCTTTGAGTGTATACCGTTATGATTGCAAACTTAAAACAATCAATCGGGCAATATCGCTCTTTTATGGATTATCGTTATCAGGCTTACAAAACTGAACTCACGCAATTATTGTTGCAACTTAAAAACTTTGGCTTGTTATTTCTAGTGGTACTTGGCTCTGCCATGCTTGGTATGATTTTACTGTTGTTTTTAGGGCTGGGAAAAATTATCGATAGCAGCGATGCACCGCAGTATGGTGCACAGATGGCTTGGCTGTATTTGCTGTTGCAAAGTGTCATGTTGAGCGCAATGAAATCTGCTATAAAAAACAGCGCTCAACGTGCCTTTCAACAAACATTGGTGAAGCGATATTGGCTTGGTTTTATGGGTATAAAGCTTTTACTTTTAAGCAATGGCTGGTTGATTGCGAGCCTCATTATCGCGATTGATCTTAGTGTGAGTCAGTGGCTTAGAGTGCCGCATTTCTGGTTGTTTTTACTATTGCAATTTGTGCTCGGCATTTTATGTTTATACAAGCCAATAGCGCTGGTTTATGGTTTTTTGTTATCCGCAGTTTGGGCAACGTTACCGCTTGATGTCAGTCCATTGCTTTATCATAGCGGCTTTGTTCTGTTGTTTGCGCTAAGTACCTTGATGGTCCCTTTTAATGCTACAGCTAAGCTAAAGTTGAATTCACTTACAGGCTTTTGGCTGTTATTTTTTATGCATAATAGCTGGGCTTTGATATGGCGAGGAGCTTTATTACTATGTGTATTTATGGCATCCAAGGTGTTGTTACAAGAGCGCGCTGATTTAGCTGCTATATTCAGTATTTTGTCACTTGCCTTTGTGGTGTTATTTAGTAGCTCACTACAATTTGATTGTCGTCACCTATATCAGCAGTACAGTGTGTTTTTTAACATGCAGAATAAGCAAACAGCATTCTTTGTTAGCTTATTTATTCCTAGCTTAATTGTATTATTACTCGCACTGGTTGGTTTTGTGGCTTTATTTAATCAAGCAAATTGCTTATTGCTAGTAATAGGGGTTGTTTGGTGTTTACTACAACAGGCCTTAGCGCAAAAAAAACCAGCGCATTATGCGCTGGTTTGGATGGTTATAACAGGTGTGTTGCTTAGCTTTTATTAGTAAAGTTAAGCAGCATCTGCCTTTTTAGCTTTAGCTTTGCTATTACGCGCTGCTTTGCCAGCAAGTAAATCTGCAGGGTCAAAGTCATCAACATTAATCACGTCTAGACGATCTTTTTCTACTGCAGCGAGCTTATCGGCTTCTGCTTGGCTTAAAATACCCGCTTCTAAACCCATTTGCGCCACTTTATCAAGCTGGAAGAATGGCAGCTTTACGCCTTTCTCTTTACATACACGCTCAAACAATGGCTCTACTTCTAGAACGTCTTTAAGCGTTTGCTCTTGACGGCCTACAAGGTTAAGCGGTTCGTTTGTAAGGTATACATAGCTTGCTAAACGATTACGTGTTTCGCTAGGAACTTGTAACAACTGCGCTAGTTTGTGCTCAAGTTTGTCGGTAGGTTTACGAACCGGACGACCAAACGGGAATAACAATACTTTTAAAACACCACGTAGTGGAGCCGACGGCATGTTATTGATTAAATCAGCAAGTGCACGCTGGCAGTGGTAAAGGTGATCCTGACAGCTCCATTGAACCAATGCAAAATCTTCTTTTTTACGGCCTTCGTCGTTGTAACGTTTTAGCGTTGCAGATACTAAGTAAAGGTAACTTAATAAGTCGCCTAAACGTGCTGAAATACGTTCTTTACGTTTAAGAGAACCACCAAATACCGCCATGCTAATGTCTGACATAAGTGCAAGTGATGCACTAAAGCGAGACGCAATACGGTAAAACTCTGCAGTTTCGTCTTTGTATGGCACGCTAGTAAAGCGAGCGCCAGTAAGCGCAAGCCACTTAGTACGTACAAGGTTAGACATGGTAAAGCCAATGTGACCCATTAGCGCTTTATCAAATACGTTAAGCGCTTCTTCGCGGTCTTCAATTTCACACGCACCTAGCTCGGTAAGTACAAATGGATGACAACGAATTGCACCTTGACCATAAATAATCATATTACGGGTCAAGATGTTTGCACCTTCAACGGTAATGGCAATAGGTGCACCTTGATAGCCACGACCCAAATAGTTATTTGGCCCAAGCATGATCCCTTTACCGCCTAGCACGTCCATTGCATGAATGGTTGAATCGCGCATTTGCTCGGTAAGGTGGTACTTAATAATCGCCGACACAACTGATGGCTTCTCGCCTAAATCAACCGCGCCCGTAGACATGCTTACTGCAGCGTCTGAGCTGTAAGCATAACCAGCAAGTTTAGCCATTGATTCTTCAACCCCTTCCATTTTACCAATAGGTAAGCGGAATTGACGACGAATACGGCTATAAGCACCGGTTGCTACTGCAATCATTTTAATGCCACCGGCTGAATTTGACGGCAACGTAATAGCACGACCAACCGATAAACATTCAACTAGCATGCGCCAGCCTTGACCAGCCATTTCTGGACCGCCAATAATGTAATCAAGTGGTACAAAAATATCTTTACCGCGAGTAGGGCCATTTTGGAACGGCACATTAAGCGGGAAGTGACGACGACCAATTTCTACCCCAGGGGTATCTGTTGGGATAAGTGCACAGGTAATACCTGGCTCTTTAACGTCGCTTAATAATCCATCAGGATCTTGTAACTTAAATGCTAGACCAAGTACCGTAGCTACAGGCGCAAGTGTTATGTAACGTTTGTTCCATGTAAGGCTTACACCAACTACTTCTTCGCCATTCCATTGCCCTTTACAAACTACACCGTAGTCTGGAATTGAGCTTGCATCAGAACCCGCCTCTGGCGAGGTAAGTGCAAAACATGGAATTTCTTGACCGCTTGCTAAACGCGGTAAGTAATGATTTTTTTGGTCTTCAGTACCATAGTGCTGTAATAGCTCACCTGGGCCTAACGAGTTAGGTACACCAACAATTGACGAAAGCAATGTTGATTTACTGGTTAGTTTTTGCAGTACACACGATTGTGCAAATGCAGAGAATTCTAAGCCGCCGTATTCCTTTTTAATGATCATGGCAAAGAACTTGTTATCTTTTAGATATTGCCATACATCCTGAGGTAAATCAGTCAGCTCATGCGTAGCTTCCCAATCATCAAGCATACTACATACAACTTCAACAGGGCCGTCGATAAATGCCTGCTCTTCAATAGTAAGTTTTGGAACTGGATACTGGTGAAGCTTTTTCCAATCTGGATTACCACAAAATAAATCCGCTTCCCACCACGTAGTACCCGCATCGATTGCTGACTTTTCGGTGTCAGACATACTCGGTGTTACTTTTTTAAAGATGGTGAAAATAGGTTTGATAATGTATTGCTGGCGAATACCAGTAACTGAAAGAGGCACTGCGATGATTAAAAAGATCACCCAGCTAATTAAACCAAAAGCACCAGCAAAGGTACCAATTAATAATGTTGCGGCAGAAACACCAAGTGCTGTGTTCCAACTCGCTCTGTGGTAAAGCGCAATGCTGAGCAGTGCGATTAAACCAAGTGTAAATATGAGTGTCATTGCTAATTCCTTAATAGAGGTCAGACCACCTCGTTTAGAGTAGCGCTAGTAACGCTAAGTTTCAAGTACATTACTTAGATTAAAGTGTAGTTATCGGTACGATTATTACAATGCGTTGTATGTTATACGAACAGTTTGGCTGTAATCGTTTATTTTGGCTTATCATAAAAAAATATAAGCATTAAAAAAATCAATTAATCTAGTAGTAATATAAGTTTAATTAAGTAAATATACTTATGATGATCAGTGTACGCTTATTAAAAATAGAACGATATTCTATGTTTAGCTTTTTAAAGGTTTATTTATTTTATGTGTGAATTACTTGGCATGTCAGCCAATGTGCCAACGGATATTTGTTTTAGTTTTTCAGGGTTGTTGGAGCGTGGTGGAAATACTGGCCCGCATAAAGACGGCTGGGGTATTACTTTTTATGAAGGTAAAGGCTGCAGAACCTTTAAAGATCCAGAGCCAAGTTACCAGTCAGAAATAGCAAAGCTGGTAAAAGCGTACCCAATTAAAAGCGTATCGGTTATTAGTCATATTCGCCAAGGGAATCGTGGTCGGGTGTGTCTTGAAAACACTCATCCGTTTACCCGAGAGTTGTGGGGGCGCGAAATAACCTATGCACACAATGGGCAGCTTTCAAATTATCACGATTTAAAACCAGAGTATTATCGACCTGTGGGAAACACCGACAGTGAACTCGCTTTTTGTTGGTTACTTGACAAAATTCGCGAAAAATACCCAAAGCGTCCAAGTAATATGGCGTCGGTTTTTAGATATGCCGCCAAGCTTTCGCATACACTGCGTGAAAAGGGCGTATTTAATATGTTATTGACCGATGGTGTATTTGTTTTAGCGTATTGTACTAATAACTTACACTATATAACGCGCCGTGCGCCATTTGGTAAAGCTACATTGATTGATGCGGACATGGTGGTCGACTTTCAACAAGAAACCACGCCAAACGATGTAGTGACGGTTATAGCCACAAGGCCTTTGACGAATGATGAGCGCTGGCAAAAAATGCAGCCAGGAGAGTTTGCGTTATTTAAAATGGGTGAATTAATGTAGCTTGGTAGAGTAAAACGAAACCCAGCTTAAAGTTTTAAATTTAAGTATTAAAATGAAAAGCCCAAGTTATGGTCGTCACACTTGGGCCTTTCACCTTGTAAGCAATTTACTCTGGTGATAGTTCGTTTTTCACTTCTGCAGGTAAAGCAGGTGGGTTGATCACGGTAAACGATTTCATTTGCACTTCAAACTGCTCCACACCTTTTTCACCCTTCCACATGCGCACTAGCATGTAATCCATTTCTGGGGCAAACCAGGCTAAAGCTTGGCGTTTATCGTTATCGTATAAGCGTTTAACTTTCACTGCTTCTACATTACCTATAGGCAGAGAAATCATTTCGGTTTCTACCACTTCAAAGTCGTAGTCACGGCAATTACCTTTTTTATCAACCAACGGAAACGAGAAGTTGGTTTTGCCTTTTTTAAGACCTTCACGAACTTGTACTTGATAAGAAATACCATCTTGGAAGTTATCATGCCATTGGCATTTTAACGGGTAATCGCTGGTGTTACTGGTAACAGTTTTGGTTAGACGGTCAAAGTTAATTTCATACTTTTTGTCAGGCCCAGTGCCTGTGCGGATCATCGTGTAATCAATAGGCTCTACTTTATCATTCATAAAGCTAAAGGTTGATGACTCTTGACGTGAGTCAGAGAAAATCATCCATTCAATATCGCTGTGGTAAGTGACTTGGTAGTTATTATTATCGAGTTTTTTTAGTTCACGCTCGGCTTTGCCATGATTAGTGCCTTTGCGCAAAATATCATAACTAGCTTGGTACTGGGTTAACTCGCCTGCAATCAGGCTGGTAGGAAGTAATAAAGTGCCCGCACATAGTAGCCAAGCACTTAATTTTTTATTTTGGGTAGTGCGCGCCGTGTGCAGGAAGTTGTTTTTCGTCAAGAACTGCATAATCTGCTTCCATCGTAAGTCGTTGTTCACTGAACCACTTGACCACCAAAGGATAAATTATGTGCTCTTGCGCATGCACACGTTTAGCGAGCGTGTCTGCTGTATCGTTTGCTAATACAGGCACTTTAGCTTGAAGAATAACGGGTCCGCCATCTAATTCTTCAGTTACAAAGTGAACACTAACGCCGTGAACGTCGTCTTTTGCATCAATTGCTCTTTGGTGGGTATTCAGCCCCTGGTACTTAGGCAACAAAGATGGATGAATGTTCAACATTTTTCCAACATATTTTTGCACTAAGCTAGGAGTTAGAATACGCATAAACCCAGCTAATACAACTAGATTTGGTTCAAAAGAGTCAATTATATGCATTAACTGGGCATCGTAAGCTTCGCGTGAGTCAAACTCTTTATGACTCAGTACTTGCGTAGCAATGCCTACACTTTTTGCACGCTCTAACCCATATGCGTCTGCTTTATTACTAATAACAGCCGCAATATGAGCGTTTATCTCGCCGCTTTCACAGGCATCAATAATGGCTTGTAAATTTGAGCCACTGCCTGAGATTAAAACTACTAGACGAGTGGGTGCCATTACGCAGCACCACCTACAATTTCAACTTGCTCTTCGCCCGCAACCGCATCTTGAATTTCACCAAGGTGCCATGCGTTTTCGCCAAGATCTTTTAAAATGTTTATGCTGTTATCAAGTTGATCTGCAGGTACAACTAACACCATACCTACGCCACAGTTGAATGTGCGGTACATTTCGTGAGTGGTAATATTGCCATTTTCTTGCAACCAACTAAATACAGTAGGCCACTGCCAGCTATCACCTTTAACAACCGCTTTAGCAGATTCAGGTAATACACGAGGGATATTTTCCCAAAAACCGCCACCAGTAATATGCGAAAGCGCATGCACATCTACTTGCTTAAACAACTCAAGTAATGGCTTAACGTAAATGCGTGTTGGTTCTAAAAGGTGCTCACCTAAGGTTTTGCCATCAATCACTTGGTTAGTATCAGCGTTAGAGACTTCTAATACTTTACGAATTAGTGAGAAACCGTTTGAGTGTGGACCACTAGAAGCAAGCGCAATTAGCTGATCGCCTGCGGCTACTTTAGTGCCATCAATAATTTTTGATTTTTCTACCACACCGGTACAAAAGCCTGCCATGTCGTAGTCTTCACCATCATACATACCTGGCATTTCAGCTGTTTCGCCACCAATTAGGGCACAACCTGAAATTTCACAACCTTTACCAATACCGGTTACTACGTCGGCTGCTGTGTCTACATCTAGTTTACCCGTTGCATAGTAATCTAGAAAAAACAGGGGTTCAGCGCCTTGTACTATTAAATCATTTACACACATCGCAACTAAGTCGATACCTACGGTATCGTGCTTTTTAAGGTCAATTGCTAAACGTAACTTAGTGCCAACACCGTCAGTGCCTGCTACAAGTACAGGTTGCTTATAACCTTCAGGAATTTCGCAAAGTGCGCCAAAACCACCAATTCCGCCCATCACTTCAGGACGACGAGTTTTTTTAACTACGCCTTTAATACGCTCAACAAGTGCATTACCAGCGTCGATATCTACGCCCGCGTCTTTATAGCTTAGAGACTGTTTTTGTTCGCTCACAGGTTTTCCTCAAAATAGTTGTTTTGATGCTTACTTAGAAACGCGCGTATTTTACAACAATTGCAGGAGCGCGGCTAGTTGAAATCTATATTTGATTTTAAAGACAAGGACACTTGTCCGCTAATTGTTGCATTAGTAAACAAAAAAAGCGCCCAATGGCGCTTTTTAACATGAAAATAAAAATTAATACTACAAATTAGGCTTTTGCTGTAAGTATCGCTCTAAGTGGAGCAGGGTAGCCTTCAATGGTTTTACTGGTGTCAGTAGGGTCTAAAAAGTCAACTAAAGATTCGTTTTCCATCCAGTCAGTTTTACGCTGCTCGTCGAGCGTTGTAATAGCACAATCTTTAATTTGCACATCTTTAAAGCCAACACGTTCCATCCACAATTTTAATGCCGCAGTGCTTGGAATAAACCATACATTACGCATTTTTGCGTAGCGGTCGGTCGGTACTAAAACGGTGTTTTCATCGCCTTCAATAACTAAAGTTTCAAGTACTAGCTCACCACCAGGGCGAAGCTGTGCCTTTAATTGCGCTAAAAAGTCGATAGGTGAGCGACGGTGATAAAGTACTCCCATCGAAAATACCGTATCAAATGCTTTAAGCTCTGGCAGGGCTTCTACACCTAATGGTAATAAATGCACGTTTTCATCAGGGTTGAAGTGTTTAATTGCCTGAAACTGGCACAAAAATAAGTCAGATGGGTCAATACCCACCACAAACTGTGCACCTTCACCGCGCATACGCCATAAGTGATATCCCGAGCCACAACCAATATCTAATACAGTACGGCCTTTTAATGGCTCAATATGCGGTAGGAGTCGATCCCATTTCCAGTCACTGCGCCATTCTGTATTAATATCGATACCGTGCACATTAAATGGACCTTTTCGCCAAGGCATCATGCGTTTTAATAAATGCGTGGTTTGCTTTTTTTCGCCTTCAGTCATTTCGCCAGGCGCGCCTATTGCTACTTTGCTGACAATATCAACTTGGTTTGTTGATACCTCAGGTAAGTTTTTTAGTACTTTTTGCCATTGAGGCAAATCGCCATGGCTGGCCTCTTGTTGCCAATGCTTTAATTGCGCAGGCAAGGTTTCTAGCCAGTGGCTAAGTGGGCTTTGTGCAATAGCAGCGTAAAATTGGTTAAACCATGCAGACATGTGTCACTCTCTAAATTATTTAATTGCTACCATTGAGCAAAAATTAAAACATTGATACCACACTTGCGTTTGGCTAAAACCAATGTCGCTTAAACGTTGTGTATGTGTGCTAAGTGTATCGGGGCGCATTACGTTTTCAATGGCGGTACGCTTTTGGCTTATTTCTAGCTCAGAGTAGCCATTATGACGTTTAAAGTCGTGGTGCAAGTCAATCAGTAAGTTATCACATTGCTCGTTTTCGGCTTTAATTTTTTCACTTAATAGCAAAACGCCACCGGGCTTTAAATTAGCGTATATTTTTTCAAGTACCGCTTTGCGCTGCGCAGGTGGAATAAACTGCAGAGTAAAATTCATCGCTACTACTGAGGCATTTTGAATATCAAGCTCGTTAATATCACCTAATGTAACCGTTACAGGAACATCAGATCTGAACCCTTGTAAATGGACCTTACAACGCTCCACCATGGCTTGTGAGTTATCTACAGCAATAATATGACAGCTATCAGTTTGAATATTACGGCGCATACTTAGGGTAACCGCCCCTAACGAGCAGCCTAGGTCATACAAATTTGAATTTGGCTGAGCATACTCACCAGCTAATTTTCCCATGGTACTTACTATGGTGGCGTAACCGGGTACCGAGCGTTGGATCATGTCGGGAAATACTTCAACCACGTTTTGATCAAAACTAAAGTCTTTTACTTGTTGCTCAGAGGCATAAATACTGTCTTTTATACTCACGAAGGCAGTCTCTTTGAAAATAATAGTGCTATTTTAACATTTTATGCTGGATAGTCAGTGATAAATTCAGTAGCTTGACTAGAATTATGAAGAATAAGTATAAAAGAGATTATTAAATGAGCAAAAGTAAGGTTATTAGTACCGACGATATATTAGCAACATTATGCCACTCAGTAACGGGTGTACTTTCATCAGCCAGCGGCAACGAGATCAGCTATTCAGCCATGGTGCAAAAAATTACCCGCACATGTATGCGACCAGACATAGGTTGTTTTGTTTTATTTGACGGGGGCTTTACCGGCTTAGTTGTTACCAACTTTACGGCGCAAGCGGCGATGGAAATTTATGGCGATTACATGCGCAATATGGGCATGCCAGAAGACGAAATCGCACATAGTCACTTATCTGATGACGTTTCAAACGTGATGGGTGAGTTGATGAACCAAATAGTGGGCGACTTCACGTCAAAAGTGCGTGAACAGCTGCATACCTCTATTACCCAAAACCAGCCAAAAATGATGGCTATTAATAAGCAAGTGCAAATATCGGTTGATACCACTATGGATCGCCCGCAAGCTCGCCGTGTAACGTTTACGACTCGCAATCAAAATATCTTCTATTTAGAATTAGCGATGGATAAAACAGAGTTTATTAAACTTCACGATTTTGACATTGTAGAAGCTGTAGACCCAGACGACATTATCGCAAACGAAGCCAAGCAAAAAGCGGATAAAGAAAAAGCAAAACAGCCAAAGCAAGATGATAGCGACGACGACTTTATGGCCGAATTAGGGCTTTAACGTTTTTACGTAGGCTGGGTTGAGTGAAACGAAACCCAACGAGCTTTTGAGCCGTCAGTGTGTAGCTATCAGTAAATTATAAAAACGCGATTTCGTATCGCGTTTTTTGATTTAAAACAAATATCTAATTGTGAAAGTCACATTTATCTCTAAAAAGGTCTGTTCTACTGTTAGAATGAAACTTCTCTAAATGTTCAGCTCTCTTTAACATATCATCAAAATACTTTTCAGTAGATAAATTATGCCTAGGCGAAGCACAATAGCTACCTTGAAGTTGCAAAAGAAACTTTATTGAGTCCTCTAAAACAATCGAACTTTCAACATTTTCGATATAGTTTCTATAAGTCTCTTCCATCTCTTTTTTTTGTATTTTTGATACTTCAAGCATTTCTTTAAGTTTATCTGCATTTAAAGAAGCGAATTTAGGAAAAGAGGTTTCTAATTTCATACAAACTATATTATGTTGATCATATGTATCAGTGAGGTTATCCATCGCTTTTTCAAACAAAGCCCTAATATTCATTTTCACTTCTGCTAACTTCATTCTTTCTTCATGTACTCTTGATGCTTTTGCATTGGAAAGCATTTTAAAACTTAGATAAACAGCGAATGTACTGATAATTAAAAAAGTATTGGTTGAATCTTTAATATAAATTCTAAAAAGTAGCCAACTTGCCTTAAAACCATTTTAATTCCTTTTTAAAAGTAAAATATTGATAGAGCTTAAGTCACCTATAAACTCTAATAGGTTTAAAGTAGAAATAAATACATACCTAATCATAAAGATTCTCACCCATCGCAATAGCTACACAAAAAATCCGTAAATCCAGCTCTAGCTGATGGTACTGCGGCTCCATATGGCAGCATAATTTATAAAAGCCTTTGTTATGGTCTTTTTCCTTAAAATGCGCGAGTTCGTGCACCACTAATGCTTTTAATAATGGCTCAGGGGCGTGCAATAAATCGCTGTTTATTGCTAAATCGTGCTTGCGGGTTTTACCTTGCATACGATAGGTGTGAGTTCCGAGCGCATTGGTGACCATATCACCTTGTTTTTTAAACGCAGCGCGGCCAAATGGCGGGGCGTTTTTTAAATACTGCTTTTTAAGCTCAGTGGCGTAGCTATACAGTAACTTATCACTGGTAATACGATGCGCCTGCGGGTACTTTTTAAGTAAATACTCACTTACCTTTCCTGCTTTTATTAGTCCTAATACTTGCTCAACGATATTGGCAGGGTAGCCGGTAAAGTAACGTGCGTATTCACTCATTATTGTCTCTGTATTTTGAATTTATTTTTAAAAAAGTGCTTGCTGGTGGGCTTCTTTTTCGCCACTAAATGGATTGAGTACGTTGTGATTATACCCCAAATCTTGGCAAAACTGGCGAGCCAGCAGCGGCGCTTCGCGGTTATCAGCGGTATGAAAAAACACATAGGGGCTTTTGCCCTCATCGAGCCACTGGGTTACTTTGCTAAGCCAAGGCTGATAAAAGGTCTTATAATCGTTTTCTAAATCAGCAATAACGAAGCGCGCCATAGGCTGCGAGCCCGTAGCAATAGCGTGCACTGGTAAGTGGGGCTTTTTTTGTTGGGCGTCTATTAGCGCTTCGGTGGTTGGCTTTACCGCAAAGAGCGCCCGAGTATCCATAGCAATGCGATTTATATTGTGTGCCATTAAAAGCTGATTAAGCGCGATTTCGGCCTCACCTTTTTTGAAAAAATCAGGGTGGCGTACCTCAACCCCATAGTTTAGCTCTTTAGGAAGTAACTCAATAAAAGCGGCAAGCTTAGCTATATGTTGTGGGGCAAACGCTTTAGGTAATTGCAGCATTATTTGCCCTGTTTTTTCAAATAGCGGGGCGAATAAATTAAGCCAATTAGTTAGCTCATGTTGCACGTTAGTAAGTTGGAGTTCGTGACTAAAGCGCCGATGAAATTTAAAGGTAAATTTAAACTCATCAGGTACACTGGCAGCCCATCGTAATACAGTGTCAGGTGAGGGGTCGGCGTAAAAGCTAGTATTACCTTCTACCGAATTAAAATGCTGCGCATATTCGCTAAGCATATCGGCATTTTTACACTGGCGTGAAAATAAGTTTCCTTTCCATGCGTTGCTCGACCACTGCGGGCATCCAATATATAGCATACAAACAAAAGCCTTGTTATAAAGTGCCGGTAGTGTAACAAATAACAAAACGGTGCGCTGTAAATTCAACCCCGAAAGGTAAACACGCCCTAGCATCTTCAACCGACTTGGGTATAATGCAGGGCTTAATTTGATTATTTTGAATTGCTAGCGGTTTTATTTTCATTTTGGTGTTTATAAAAACTTTTAAAACAACAGTGTTTAACCGCTATATGCCTTTTATCTGACAGGAAAACTATGCGCTCTATATACTGCGGACAGCTAAATAAAACTCACGTAGATCAGGAAGTTGAACTATGTGGCTGGATCAACAAACGACGTGACCTTGGCGGACTTATCTTTGTCGATTTACGTGATAGAGAAGGTTTAGTACAAGTTGTATTCGATCCGGAAGTTGAAGGATTAATGGAAACAGCTAACAAACTTCGTCAAGAATTTTGTGTTCAGTTAAAAGGGATTGTACGTGCTCGCCCAGATAGCCAAGTAAATAAAGACATGGCAACCGGCGAAGTAGAAATTTTAGGCACGGGTTTAACTATTATTAACCGCTCTGAGCCTATGCCACTTGACTTTAACCAAGTGAACTCAGAAGAGCGTCGTTTAAAATACCGTTACTTAGATTTACGTCGTTTAGAAATGAGCGACCGCATTAAATTACGTGCTAAAGCAAGCAGCTTTGTACGTCGCTTTTTAGATGAAAATGGCTTTTTAGATATCGAAACGCCAGTGCTAACTAAAGCAACGCCTGAAGGTGCTCGCGATTACTTAGTACCGAGTCGTGTTCATAAAGGTAGCTTTTACGCATTACCACAGTCACCACAGTTATTTAAGCAATTGTTGATGATGTCGGGTTTTGACCGTTACTACCAAATTGTTAAATGTTTCCGTGATGAAGACTTACGTGCTGACCGTCAACCTGAGTTTACTCAAATAGATTTAGAAACCTCGTTCATGAGCTCTGATCAAGTACGTGGTATGACAGAGAAAATGATCCGTGAAATGTGGCAGTCATTACTAAATGTTGATTTAGGTGATTTCCCAATTATGCCTTACTCTGAGGCAATGAGCTTATATGGTTCTGATAAGCCAGACTTACGTAACCCAATGAAGCTAATTGATGTAGCCGATTTAGTAAAAGACGTAGAGTTTAAAGTATTCTCAGGCCCAGCAAATGATGAAAAAGGCCGTGTTGCAGTACTAACGGTACCAGGTGGCGCATCACTTTCTCGTAAGCAACTAGATGATTACACTAAGTTTATCGGTATTTACGGTGCTAAAGGTTTAGCATGGATGAAAGTAAATGACCGCGATGCAGGCGTTGAGGGCGTGCAATCGCCAATCGCTAAATTCTTAAATGAAGACGTGATCACGCAGTTACTTGAACGTACTAATGCACAAACAGGCGATATCATTTTATTTGGTGCGGATAAACGCAACACCGTAAATGAAGCCATGGGCGCACTTCGTTTAAAAATTGGTATTGATTTAGAAATCACTAATTTAGATAGCTGGGCACCACTTTGGGTTGTTGACTTCCCAATGTTTGAAGAAGATGATGAAGGCACATTACACGCTGTACACCATCCATTTACTGCACCAAAAGATATTAGTGCAAGTGAGCTTGAAGCAAACCCAGCAGCGGCTATTTCAGATGCTTACGATATGGTATTAAACGGCTACGAAGTGGGCGGTGGCTCGGTACGTATTCATAATGCAGATATGCAAGAAGCGGCATTTAGAATTTTAGGTATTGAAGCGCAAGAGCAGCAAGATAAATTTGGTTTCTTACTTGATGCACTTAAATACGGCACACCACCGCATGCTGGTTTAGCGTTCGGTTTAGACCGTTTAGTTATGTTGCTATGTGGTACTGATAACATTCGTGACGTTATTGCTTTCCCTAAAACAACACAGGCATCGTGCTTATTAACCGATGCGCCTAGCAAAGCAAACAGCGATTCGCTGACAGAGCTTGCTATTAGTGTAGTTGAGAAAGAATTACCAAGCGCAGAATGAAACCCTAGTGTTTAGTTAGATCAAAACCCCTTAGGCTAAATACCTAAGGGGTTTTTTGTTTGGCATAACCCAATTTAGGTGCTTTATATTTATGAGTGAGCTATTTAAAGATAGTCATTATTTCGATCAGCCATTTTTAAACTTTACAGCAAATGCAAAGCGCTTTAGCGATATTGAGTTTGAACAATGTCAGTTTATTGAGTGCGATTTTAGTCACAGCCAGTTTAATGCCTGTCGGTTTATAGAGTGTGAGTTTATTAACTGTAATTTGACTGAGCTTAATTGGAATTACAGCTCACTAGAAGAGGTGAGCTTTGCAAATTGTAAACTCAATAGCATAATGTGGGGACAAGTAAATTGGCCACAATTAGCGCTAACGTCATCGGTGAGTTTTAGACAGTGTGAGCTGAGCCACAGTTCGTTTTTTGAATTACAGTTAAAAGCGTTAACAATGACGAGTTGTTTTGCCAAAGATGTTGATTTTAGGCACGCTAACTTAACTCAAAGCAACTTCTCGGATACTGACTTTAGAGACAGCCTGTTTCATCAAACTAATTTGAGAAAAGCAAACTTTGTTGGCGCAACGCAATTTAATATTGATATAACAAGCAATGATGTGAGTAATGCAAAGTTTGAACGGCTTGAAGCGTTAAATTTATTAGCTGGACTTGATATCGAGCTGGTTGATTAGCCGCAAGAGCTTACGGCTAATACGTATATTTACTATTAGCAAGCAGGGCCATTTTTGTTGCGCGCGCTAGCAAGTGCACGGGCTATGCTCAGTAGCTCAGGCGAAATATCATCAGCGCCATCTTTAATCAGTTTAGTTACATCACCTGATGAATATAAGCTATCACGCGGCGATTTAATTCCCAGCTCTCTCACAAAGTCTTTGGTTTTACCTGTACTGCCGGTTTCAATGAACTTAAAAATAATCCGTTCGTTGTTACTTTTCGGCTCGGCTTGTAACACTTTAATTTCTTCTTGGTAGGCTTCAATTCTGCTTTGGAGAATGTCGATGCGTTGTTCAATGCTGCTATATGATTTCATGAATGGATTCTTTTGCGATAATAGTAAAACAATAATCGCTATTATCGCACAAATTAGCAAAGGCGCGCGCTAACCTTTATAATAAAAATTAATGTTAGTTAAAAAAGTATAAATAATACAAGGGAATGCATGTTAAAAATTATAAAAAAGCATTTAATGTTAAGTGCACTGACTTTAAGTTCTACGCTATTTGCATCATCAAGTTATGCCCAAGACGATGCAATCATTGATGAAAGTCGTAATCGCTCTATACCTGTAAATATTACCCTACCAGCTAACCACCTTAAGTGCAGCGCGCAAGTCAAATGCCCAGTGGTATTTGTAAATGCAGGGTATGGCATTAGCCACAATGAATACACTTTTGCGAGTAAGCTATTTAATGCGCAAGGCTATTTAAGCATTGCGGTAGCGCATGAGCTTAAAAGTGACCCTGCACTTAATCGTGCGCAGCCATACTTAACTACCCGTATGGAAAATTGGCACCGGGGTGTTGTAACCCTCAAATTTTTAGTCAACGAGCTAAGTGTTAAATACCCTGAGTATGATTTTACAAAACTCACTTTATTTGGTCACTCAAATGGTGGAGATATTTCAGCCTTGTATGCAGCTATTTATCCAAATGAAGTAAGCCAATTAATTACGCTCGATCACCGCCGCATGTTATTGCCACGCAATAAAAGCATACGCGTACTTACACTGCGCGCTAGTGATTATCCAGCCGATGCAAACGTGCTTTTAACCGATCAAGAGTTAACCGTTTATCCTGTTACGCAAACGTTGATAGAAAAATCACGTCATAACGATATGTACGATGGCGGGCCTAAATGGTTGGTGGATAGAGTGAGCAAAGAGGTAGCGGCGTTTTTAGATAATTAGCTAAGATATATTTCAAGCCAACATTATGCTGGCTTGATATATAAAGGTTTAAGCTGACGCAGAATTTTTAGTGCGATCAAACAAAGCATGTATATTTATTGCAGGTTACCCTTGGGGCGTAGCAAACTGCTTTATTGGCTGTTCCTTTATTTCCATATCTTCTGTAGGAATTGTTAAAAGTGAATAGTTTGTTCTAATTGTGATGATATCGGCAAATTTACCATTAATGTACAAGTTTACAAATGGGGTAAGTGTCCCCACCAGATACCTCTTACCTGGATCTAATGCAAACCTCTTTTCTATGCCTTTTAGTTCAATAAATTTGACTTCTAGGGGCTCGAATTCTAATGATGACAATTGCTTGTAGGCGCGTCTGCGTCCCTGTATGGGTTGCTCTGACATACCTGTATCTAAGTTATTCTCTTTTAAATCGTAATACCTATCTTCTTCAAATACATACATCGAGTTTAAATCGATTCCTTGCTTATTAAAAGCGAGAGAGCTTAGCTTAACTTTATATGGTGTTGTGTTAGCTAATCTGATATTCGTTATACACTTAGTATCTATATGACAAAAAGTGAAAGAGGAGGTAGCGATAGGACTTTCGATAGCTTCTTCGGTAGCAAACGATGAGTAACTAATCAAACAAAATATAGTAATAATAATTCTTTTCATTGGGCTGCTCGTACTGCACTTTCAAATGCGTATGAAGAGGATAGAATTTCTTTTCTATCTTGGGCGCTTTGGTTTATTCGTGCGTTTCGAGCGATTATATTAAGCTCTTTCAAAGCTGTTCTAGCGTTATATGCTGTATCTTCAGAAGTCCATACCGCGTGACTAAACTCGTGAACGATAGTATCAACTTTTCTGTCAGTTCCTACTTCGAAAAAGCTCTTACCAAACCCTATAATTCCATATCTATCATAATAAGTAGCATCTCCAAACCCTGTGCATTTATAAAGTTTATGAGGGGTTAAAAGCATGGAGCCGATAAGGTTTATTATTTTGCGTGCTTGGCGAATTAGAAATGTTCGTGTTGCCTCAAAATTAATTGAATTAATAAAACCATATTGTTTCATAATTGATTCGAATTTTTCTTTTTTCTTTTCATCTAAGTTAGCAGGGTTGTGTAATATATTAATAAAAGTTGTTAATGCTTTTGGGGTAATTAGCATAGCTATTTCAATTTGTTTTAGTTCAGATAAAGTTAACTCGATACCTGTTTTGTTTGTTACTTCGTAAATTGAAAAGTTATTGCGCTCATAGTAAGTATTTTTATTCATACTATTTATACCTATCCTTGGTTATATAATTTTTACTAACAAGCTACTAGAATTGTACCTATTATTCAACCTCTATATTTTATCTCAGATTGTGAGGTTACATTAATGAACATCTAAGATAGCGCAGCCACAGCTGTGCGTCACCCCACTAATGCGCTAACCACCAGTGGACTATTATGTAGCGTTTTATGCACAGGGCATTTGTCGGCTATTTCGAGTAATCGATTTCGCTGAGCGTCAGTTAAATCACCTTGTAAGGTTATTTTGCGGATAATGGCCTCTAAATTGCCGCTTTTTTCGCAATCATCACAATCTTGGTTGTAATTGCGGGTATGGTTGAGCTCTACTTTTATGTGCTCTAGCGGCAACTCTTTGCGACTTGCATACATGCGAAGTGTCATTGCAGTACAAGCTCCAAGCCCAGCGAGTAAATGATCATAAGGGTCCGGGCCTAAGTTTTTACCGCCGACATCGGTAGGCTCATCAGCAAGCCATGTATGGTTTTTAGTACTCACGTGCTGAGTGAATTTATGATCTTTTTCTTCAACTAATACACTGCCGTTAGTTAATTTTGCACTATAGGGTGTTTTATCGTATTCAACATAGCGATTAGCCCACGTAGCAATGACATCGGCTGCGTAGTTAGCGTCTTCTTTATTGCTGAGTAAATGATCGGCATTATCTAAACTAATAAAGCTTTTTGGATGCTTAGCAGCTGCGTAAATTTTTTCGGCTTCACTAATATTCACGGTGGCATCAATAGGAGAATGCATAACTAACAAAGCACGCTTAAGCTTGCCTATATGGCTGTTATCGTATTTGGCGATGTCATCTATAAATTGCTTTTTAATCGTAAATTCCCGCCCAGCTAAACACACTTTTGCTTCACCCGATTGGTTTATTTCATCTAAATGAGCAGCAAAGTTATGAGTAACATGCTGGGCATCTGATGGCGCGCCTATAGTCGTAATGGCCGATA
Organism: Pseudoalteromonas sp. S1610; assembly: GCF_005887465.1. Classification (GTDB taxonomy): domain Bacteria; phylum Pseudomonadota; class Gammaproteobacteria; order Enterobacterales; family Alteromonadaceae; genus Pseudoalteromonas; species Pseudoalteromonas undina. The sequence goes on from NZ_PNDI01000050.1 coordinate 21,957, forward strand.
TTTCGGGTATGTGCTCAGCACCGCAGCACCACCTAAACTGTGGCCTATCAATAACTGAGGTGCTTTAAAGTGTGTTCTTAAGTGATTGGCTGCAGCCACTAAGTCTTGAATGTTTGATGAAAAGTTACTGTTGGCAAAGTCACCATCGCTATTACCAAGCCCAGTAAAATCAAAGCGTAATACAGCAATGCCTTGCTGAGTGAGCGCGCGACTTATTCGTGTTGCAGCCGCTACATCTTTAGAGCAGGTAAAACAGTGAGCAAATAAGGCATAAAATTTCACTTCACCAGAGGGGTGTTCAAGTTGTCCAGCGAGTTCTAATTCACCGCTTTTAAAAGAAACTTTTTGTCGCATGTAGAGGCCTTAGAAAGTTGATATAGTGTGTAACGCTGATAAGGAAGAGATTGGTACGATGGGGTGAAAATTCAATACAAGCGTTATTTTGATCTTGATCAAGGCTGAGAAGGCTTGCTTACTGAGTGCGGACATATGTCCTTATAATTTCAAGGGGGTTTGTCTATCCTCGCACAGCATAAAAATGCAGCCTTTATTACTTGAATTAAGTAGTTAAGCTATATTTGAATGTAATACTAATTTCGTGTAGACCTGTGGCTTAAGCGAATTAGTAAATGGCTTCTAACAACCTACTTACTGGAATGTACCATGCAATTACCTACAGTTGATTATAAAGCGGACGATGCGGCTGCGCAATTTGTTGAATCGTTGAGAAATACTGGTTTTGGCGTATTAAAAAACCATCCTATTCCGCAATCTTTAGTTGAGTCTATTTATGAAAATTGGCAAGACTTTTTTAACTCAGAGCAAAAGCATGAGTTTTTATTTTCAAAAGAAACGCAAGATGGTTATTTTCCACCGTCGGTATCAGAAGTAGCTAAAGGCCATACGGTAAAAGACATTAAAGAGTACTTTCATGTTTACCCTAAAGGCCGTGTTCCTGCACAATTAGAAGCTGATGTGCGTGAGTACTACCGTTTAGCTAATGAATTTGCGGCAACATTATTAAGCTGGGTTCAGGCTGAAGCGCCTGAAGAAGTGCGTGCTAAGTTCTCTATCGATTTAAAAGATATGATTGCCCAATCTGAGCAAACGTTGTTACGTATTTTACATTACCCGCCAATGACAGGTGATGAAGAGCCTGGTGCTATTCGTGCTGCTGCGCACGGTGATATTAACTTATTAACCGTATTACCGGCGTCAAATGAGCCAGGCTTACAAGTACAAAAAACCGATGGCGGTTGGTTAGACGTGCCATGTGATTTTGGTAGTTTAATTATTAATATTGGTGACATGCTACAAGAAGCATCGGGTGGCTACTTCCCATCAACGATTCACCGTGTAATTAATCCATCGGGTAAAGCAACAACCAAATCACGTATTTCATTACCATTATTTTTACACCCTCGTCCAGATGTGGTGTTATCTGATCGCTACACAGCAGATAGCTACTTACAAGAGCGTTTACGTGAGTTAGGTGTAAAATAATCTTTTAGCATTTGTAATGCCAGGTAAATAAAAAGCGGCTGTTTAGCCGCTTTTTTAGTATTTGTGTTTATTGATTTGGCACAAAGTAAATAATGGCATGCATTCTGAGCCACTAAAGGTATAATGCGCGCAACTGGCCACTTTGGCCTAATTTGAAATAGAGAGTTTATATGAGTTTTGATGGTTTAGGTTTATCACAGTCTTTAGTTAATGCGGTTTTAGAAAAGGGCTATGAAACGCCAACGCCTATTCAGGCTCAAGCTATTCCAGCAATTATTGCACGTCGCGATGTAATGGCCGCAGCGCAAACCGGTACCGGTAAAACCGCTGGTTTTACTTTGCCGCTTATTGAGCGTTTATCGTCGGGTACTAAAGCAAAAAGTAATCATGTTCGTGCGCTTATTTTAACGCCAACCCGTGAGCTTGCGTTGCAAGTAAGTGAAAATGTTGAAGAATATGCTAAGCATTCAAACGTGAGTTCGTTTGTTGTTTACGGTGGTGTTAAAATTAACCCACAAATGCAGCGCCTGCGCAAAGGGGTTGATATTTTAGTGGCGACACCAGGGCGTTTAATTGATTTACACAATCAAAACGCGGTTAAATTTGATAGCGTTGAAGTGCTGGTTTTAGATGAAGCTGACCGTATGTTAGACATGGGCTTTATCCATGATATTAAACGCCTAATTGCAAAAATGCCTGAAAAGCGTCAAAACTTAATGTTCTCAGCCACGTTTTCGGATGATATTCGCGCGCTGGCAAAAGGGTTAATTAACGACCCCGTTGAAATTTCTGTTGCGGCTAAAAACACCACCGCAAAAAGTGTCACGCAAAGCGTATACGCAGTAGACAAAGCACGTAAAACGGCCCTATTAAGCCATTTAATTCGTAGCAACGATTGGCAACAAGTACTGGTATTTAGTCGTACTAAACACGGTGCTAATCGTTTAGTTAAGCAACTTGAACGCGATGATATTGTTGGTGCGGCAATCCATGGCAATAAATCTCAGGGCGCGCGTGTTAAAGCACTAGAGGGCTTTAAAAGTGGTGAAGTGCGCGTATTAGTGGCAACCGATATTGTTGCACGTGGTTTAGACATTGTTGAATTACCGCATGTTGTAAACTACGACTTACCTAATGTATATGAAGATTATGTTCACCGTATTGGCCGAACTGGTCGTGCGGGAGCATCAGGGCATGCTATTTCGTTTGTAACGGTTGACGATGCAGTAGATTTATACGGCATTGAGCGCTTTATTGGCGAGCTAATTCCACGTGCTGAAGAAGAAGGTTTTGAACCGGCTAACCCTGTTGCTGAGCGCGCACTCGATGCACGCCCGTTACCGGCTAAAAAGCCAAAGAAAAAACAACCATTCAATAAGCCTAAATCAGATAGCAGCAAGCCTAATAGCAAAAAGCCTAACAATGGTGGCAATGGTACAGGCCCTCGTCGTGGTGGCTCTAAAAAGCCTGCAGCAAAAACAGACGAGAATGCACAAAATCCTTGGGCAAAGCGTCAATCGGTAGGTGGGAATGGCCAGCGCCGTCGTCGTCCAGCAAATAACGACTAATTAGGTTTAGTTCGTTTTAATAAAAAACGCGCTTACTTTTACTGGTAGCGCGTTTTTAATGCCTATTTTAAAGCTTTACTAACCGATTAAATAATTAACTGCTAATCCTACAAATAAAGTAACACTAACGCTCAGTAACGTTCCTAGCATCACATATTCAGTGAGTTGTTTATCTTTGCTGGCACTTAAGTCGCCAAATCTAAACACGGATTTGGCGGCAATTAAAAACCCAAGCCCTGCAAACTGATCTAATAAAATAAATGTCAGCATAAGTACTCTTTCAAGCATACCAATACTTTGTCCTGCTAAGGGGAGGCTACCATCACTAGAAAAGTGATTAGTTAAACGCTCTAACATCATTCTTATAAATACCGCACTGGGACTTAAAATAATAAGGTAACCAGCTATAACCCACAGCACTTTATCGTTGCACAATAACGCCATCACATTGTCAGCAAATTGCTGATCGTCAGTTAGCCAAATACTTATCGCAATAATGACAGTGATATGTGCAATTTGGTCTAATAAAAAAGGCACTACGCCTTTATTTGAATACGATTTCGCAATATCAATAAAGTAGTGACTGATCATAATAATGCCGGTCGCCAGTAATACGCTGCTTAGTTGTTGCCAGCCAAAACTATATTCCCAAAGTGCCACAACGACTGCACTGGTAATTCCGTGAACCAATACATGGTAGTAAAGTTTTTTTGCTTTAAAATGACGGGTGTTTCTGTCGTTTACCCAACTCATGGGTTGCCAATAAAAATCAGCGAGTAAGTGGCCAATAATCAGTGCAACGAGTAATAGTGAAAATTCCATTAGTCATGTCCTTGCTGTATGCTTCTAAGCTGTTGTTGTGCATGTGAAATAAATCGTTCTATCAGCTGATAGTTAGCAAGATTAAGCAGCTTAGTAACGTTTTCGCGGCTAGTGTTGAGCTCTTTAGCTAAAGCTGCATGGTTGTTATTAGTATGGGTTAAATATACATACAAAGCATTTGCTTGTTTTTGGGTTATTTTACACAGTAATACATCGACAAACGCTAGGTTTAGCTTAAAGCTCTCATCAACCGATTGATCTGCAATAGCAAATGTAAAACGCTGGTTTGTCATTTTATCTAGCTCATGACCAGAGAGAGTAAACGCAGAGCCTGTAGCAGTTTTTATACTCGTACTAGGGTTATCTATGTGCCCCAACGCCATGCTTTGGCGCAATTCATAGCCGGCAGATTTTAACTGTAGATAAATAAGAATAGCGGTGGTAACTAACTGTTCACTTTTATCGAGTTGCAGTTGAAATGCATCCCCACGGTAAATATCCCAAGATGTTGTTTTATTGCAATTTGCACGTAAACTTTGCTCTAGCTGGTAAAGCATGGCATCGTATTGTTGTTTAGGTATTTTTTGCGATTTAATAATATCGCCGCTGATCACACCAATCATAAAAATCCAGATAGATTATTTATATGTAACTAAATTTGGTTACATTGTTAAATGTAACCGTATTTGGTTACGTTGGGTTTGGTAACTAATTTAGGTTACTTAACACGCAATTGCAAGTATTACTCATTGGGACATAAGAATGACCTCACAACAAAGCAGTAAACCTCGTGTAGGTATTTTTGTCGATGTACAAAATATTTATTACACCTGTAGCGAAAGCTACGGTAAAAACTTTGATTACAATGCCTTTTGGCGAATGATGGAGCAACAATACGATATAGAATGTGCGTTCGCTTATGCAATATACCGAGGTGATGAAAAGCAAAATCAGTTTCAAAATATTTTGCGCGCTATTGGCTTTGAAGTAAAACTAAAACCCTTTATTCAACGCCGTGACGGCAGTGCCAAAGGCGATTGGGATGTGGGTATAACCATAGATATGCTAGAGCAGGGGAAGCAGCTTGATAAAGTTATTTTACTCTCGGGTGACGGTGACTTTGCATTATTACTTGGGCATTTAAAAAATCAATATGATGTTCCGTGTGATGTATACGGTGCTGATAAATTAACCGCAGAGGTACTTAAGCAAAGTGCCGAGCAATTTCATTTAATTGACAAACAGCTACTACTTTAAAAAGTATAAGTATTGTATTTTTGATTTATTTTTGAGCAGAATGTTTGCGTTGATCATGAGAGTATTTAATACAACGGGTGCATAGATTAATTAAGCCTAATTTAGGCTTTTTTTATGGCGATAATAAATTGGGTTTAGTGGATGAGTATGGTAATTTTAAGATTCAATTAGTATCAAGGAATTACATGCTTAACTACAGTAATATGCCATTAGACAGAGGCTCAAATGCGCGCAAAGACCCTACTTGGGTAGACGCAAAAAAAACAGCAGACAGTTTATGGCTTTTAGTTAAAGGCAATCACACCTTATTTGCTAACAGTAGCCCTGAGGTGGTGTATTTAGCTTACCAACAAGTGGCGCATTTAGATTTAACGCAGGCTATTCTTTTAGGATCAAATAAACAGGATAATGCCGTATTTGCGCTAGACGTAACTGAACTCGAAGAGTCGTTATTAGCAACGATTGTTGGTGATGCCAAGTTTGCAGATATTCGTCAATATGGTACTCAAGTAGCACTTGAAGATGGCTCAAATGCAGCGCTTGCTCGTGGGTTGTGTTACTGGCATGCCACTCATAGTTTTTGTGGTCGCTGTGGTACCAAAAATCACTTAGTTGAAGGGGGGCATTCACGTTTATGCGACAACGCAGCCTGTATGCACCAAACTTTTCCGCGTACCGATCCAGCCGTTATTATGGTAGTAACTAAAACATTTTCTGATGGGATTGAACGCTGCTTATTGGGTCGCCAAGCAACTTGGCCAAAAGGTCTGTATTCCTCGCTTGCCGGGTTTGTCGATCCAGGTGAAACCCTTGAACAAACCGTGATCCGAGAAGTAAAAGAGGAAGCGGGCATTACCGTGGAAAAAGCAGAGTATATTGCTTCTCAACCTTGGCCGTTTCCTTCATCAATTATGCTTGGTTTTATTGCCACAGCAAGCAGTGATGAAATAAGCACAGAGCAAGATGAACTTGAAGATGCACGATGGTTTTCTCGCCAAGAACTTGCGCAATTTAAAGATTGGCAACACGAGGGGGAGCATTTAAAGCTACCTAGAGCTGATTCGATTTCGCGTTATTTAATTGAATATTGGCGTACTCAGATAGAAGGATGAATCATGTCGAGCAAAAATAAAAATACCCAATTAGTGTCATCAGGGCGCAAAAAAGCGTACACCCATGGCGTAGTTAATCCAGTGATACAGCGCGCTTCAACGATTGTATTTGATTCTGTGAGTGAGCTTAAAGAAGCGGCTAAAACACGTGGCGACAAAACCTTGTTTTATGGCCGCAGAGGGACGACCACTCATTTTGCTCTGCAAGAGGCTATTACCGAACTCGAAGGCGGTGAGGGCTGTGCGTTATACTCATGTGGCGCGGCAGCGATAAGCCAAACTCTGTTATCGTTTTTAAAGTCCGGTGATCATATTTTAATAGTGGACACTGTTTACGAGCCAACTCGTGATTTTTGCGACAAGATATTAGCTGGGTTGGGTATTAGTACGACCTATTATCCGCCAATGATTGGTGCAGACATAAAAGAGTACATTCAAGACAATACCAAAATGTTGTTTTTAGAGTCTCCGGGGTCAATTACCATGGAAGTTCAAGACGTTCCCGCCATGGTAAAAGTGGCAAACGATCATAATGTAATGACAGTGCTTGATAACACCTATGGCAATGGCTTGCATTATCGTCCGCTTGAACATGGTGTTGATATTAGTATTCAAGCCGCCACAAAATATATTGTTGGCCATTCTGATGTGATGATGGGCGTTGCTGTAGCTAATAAAAAATATTGGCCTACGTTACGCGAGCAGTCTTACTTATTAGGTCAATGCACTAGTGCCGATGATGCGTATTTAGCACTACGAGGCTTGCGTACCATGGCCGTGCGATTAAACCAGCATGAAAAAGCCGCGCTAGAAGTAGCAAAATGGCTTGAGCAACATCAGCTGGTGGATCATATTCGCCATCCTGCGTTTATAACATGCCCAGGCCATGAATTTTTTAAACGCGATTTTGACGGTAGTAATGGTTTATTTTCGTTTGTAATGAAAGCGGGTAATCAACACGCCATAGATGCTTTTTTAGATAGCCTACAACATTTCAAAATGGGCTTTTCGTGGGGGGGCTTCGAGAGCTTAGTAACGGCAAACTTATCAATGAAAGGGCTGCGCTCGCAAACAGGGTGGGAGCATGGACCTGTTATTCGTTTGCATATTGGTTTGGAAGATGTTGAAGATTTAATTGCCGACTTACAGCAAGCATTAGTTATTTATGAGCAACATTTATAATTATTAATTGGTTAAATTACATTATTTGTTACAAAGCCTACCTCTGAGTAGGCTTTTTTTTGCTAGCAATTCAACGTGTTTACACTTAGTGTTGTTAAATAACGCTTATTTTAAAGTATGAACAACGTCATTAAGGATAGTCAATGGCAACACCATCACCTATTAACGTAGGGCGCTTAACCCAAATCGCGGGTTTTGAGCTGGTACGTATGTTTTTAACTAAACGAGGACTTATTGCACTGGCGGCTTTTGCGCTAGTGTGGCTTGTTATTTTACGTTACCCCATAGGCCAAGCTGTAGGCATAATCAGCTCGCCAGATTTTGAACAAATAGCCCGTGATATTTCCGGCTCTATTGGATTAAGTAAGTTACTTGATTGGCCTGAAGCCGAATTTGCTATGTATTGGCTTATTGCTTTGTATAGTTTTCCTGTTTTTAGCTTATTTATTTGTAGTGATCAAACCGTCGGTGACAGAGAGCGCGGTACGCTAAGGTTTTTATCATTACGCTCAACGCGCTTTGAAATACTCTTTGGTCGATTTTTAGGACAGTTAGCGGTACTAACCTGTTTAGTTGGCATCACGCTTATAGCGACATTGGCGGTGCTCGGGTTTCGCGAGCCGAGCTTACTTGCTGGTGGCCTTGGTCGTGCTGTTTCAATATTTTTAATACTCATAGTTACTTTTTCGCCGTTTGTAGCCTTAATGAGCTTAATTAATACTTTTGCGAGTTCCTCTCGTCTGGCAATTGTATTAGCTATTTTATATTTTACAGCCGGTGGCATTATTGTTGGATTACTGGAGTGGCAACTACCCGCATTAAGTGTGCTTGATTATTTATTCCCCGGTGTGCAAATAGAGTTATTAGCTGGACAAAACTTACCGTTATTGAGCGCTTTGGCTATTCCTTTAGTGCAAACAGCGGTGTTACTTGCAGTTGCTCAACGTATTTTTGCAAGGAGCTCATTATGAAATCATTAATAACAGGGCGTAATTTAAGTAAATCATACGGCTCAAAATTGGCTCTTGATAATGTGAATTTTGAGATTCAAAAAGGCGCGCCAGTTGCATTAGTTGGCCCTAATGGCGCAGGGAAAACCACTTTATTTAGTTTATTGTGTGGCTATATCGCACCTAGCATGGGTGAGCTTGAAATACTCGGCAATAAACCAGGTAGCGCGGCTTTATTTAATAAAGTGAGTGCGTTACCACAAGATGCACAGCTAGATCCGCGTTTTAATATAGATAAACAACTTAGCTTTTATGCCAAGCTACAAGGTATGGGCACCAAGCAAAGCCAAATAGAGGCACTTCGAGTATTAGATTTAGTGGGTCTTAGCGAGGTTGCAAAAAACCGCGCAGGGGACTTATCTCACGGTATGCGCAAGCGTGTAACCATAGCACAAGCATTAATTGGTTCACCGCAAATTGTAATGTTAGATGAAGCCACCGCAGGGCTTGATCCGATTCATGCCAGAGAGGTCAGAGAGCTGGTGTCTGAGCTGTCGTCTCAAGCGACGTTTATTTTAAGCTCTCATGATTTAACTGAACTAGAACGACTTTGCTCCCAAGTACTACATTTAGATAAAGGCATATTAAGCGAGCATCAAACTAAAGCGGCGAATACTGATAAGCACTTTTATACCTTAATGCTAAGTGAAGCGTATCAAAATGTGGAGCAACAACTGCAAGCAATTGAGGGTGTGAGTCGTGTTTATATGAGCCAACATAAAGAGTATGTGATTGAGTATCAACCAACTAGCGATTCACTTGACATCGCGCTATTGCAATTTTGCCACCAACATAATTGGCAGTATAGGCAGTTAGTAAATGGTCATACTCTAGAAAATCAAATATTTAAACAGGAGAAACTGTAATGGGATTATTTAGTGGTTTAATGGGTAACGCCAGTGAAGTGGATGATGCCGATTTAGAAAAAGTATTGGCTAATACGCTTATTGAAGGTGAGCGAGTTGAAAAGGCGTATAAAGTAGTTCGTGATATGTTTATCTTTACTAATAAGCGACTAATTTTATTAGATAAACAAGGTGTGACTGGTTCTAAAATGGAAATGATCAGTATTGCTTACTCTAAGATAACTAAGTTCAGCAAAGAAAGTGCGGGGCACTTTGATTTAGATGCAGAACTGAAAATTTGGGTTGGATCTGATCCAAACCCTATCAGCAAAGACTTTAAAGCTGGTGATAACATAAATGATGTTTATAGGATAATTAGCCAGTATTCATTATAGAAACAAACAAAAATCGGTGTAAAATTAAAGTAATTGTTTACAGTTTGTTGCGATTACTTTAACATAAATTACTCCAACACTTTCTTACAAATTCCCTAACAAATACAATTGCTTGATTCAGTTTTCGTTCAGTTTCGCGGCGTTAGCATACCCCCACTTTAGCAATGTAGTTAAAGTACAAAAACAATGTACATAGGGATGTTTCATTATGAAAAAGTTAGCAATTATTATTTCAGGTCTTTTATTATCAAGTGCTGCACACGCTGCAGATAGCTATCAATCAATCAGTAACTTAAACTACACAGATACTGATAACAACGATACTATCAGCGTGGACTCTACTTACTACTTCTCTCCAAAGAGCACACTAGGTCCATACGATCAATTCGAATACATCAATAAGCAAAGCAACGTATTTGGTGGCTACGCTGATGACGATTTTGGCGATGTGACTGCTATTGGCGGTGAATACTTCGTTGAAGATTTTGTTGTTGGTGCGTCTTATCAAAATGCTGATTACAACTCTAACAACGAGTCATACACACTTTCTGCTGGTTATTTCTTTAACCCAGATTTACTTGCAAAAGTAAGATTTGTTGATCAAAAAGATGGTGATAACGTTACATTCTTTTCTTTAGCATACAACCACATGCTAAACGATACAGATTACGTAGGTATCACTGTAGAATCAGATGATGATTTTGATTCTCGTTCAGTAGCTGCTAAATACTTTGTTGATTTACAACAAGGTAACTACTTAACAGTAGAAGGTACATTTGTAAGCCTTGACGAAGCAGATGACCAATGGAACGTAGAAACAAACTACTACTTCTCTAAAGCGACTTCTGTATTTGCATCTTACGATAAAGAAGACAACTACAGCTTTGGTGCTCAACACTTCATCAATAAAAACATTGGTTTAAAAGTGGGTTACGGCAACAACGCAGATGACTCAGATAACGATGCTTACTTTGCTAACATGCGTTTTCAGTTTTAATTAAGCGTTTAATCGCATAAATTAAAACCAGTTAAGTAGTAAAAAGCCCACACTTTGTGGGCTTTTTGCTGTGTGTAATAAATGCGTAACTCTACTTTATCGTTATATTTTAATTACAATAGAATCGGCTCATCATTTAGTGGCACTCCTCTGACAGCCCATTGTATTTAAATTAAGATCGGTCATAATTAAATCAATGTTTTTATAACTGTAAAGGAATGTGTTTATGTCAGTATTTATTATATTGCTGGTTGTGGTGATCGTGGTGTTTGCAATTAAAGATATCCGCCTTAATTTAATTACTCGACCCACTTTTAAAATGTTTAAAAAAGTATTACCGCCATTATCGCAAACAGAGCGAGAAGCCATGGAAGCAGGCGATGTTTGGTGGGATGGCGAGCTATTTAGTGGTGATCCTGATTGGCAAAAATTACACAACTATCCGCGTCCACAGTTAAGTGAAAAAGAAACTGCATTTATAGATAATCAAGTTGAAACTTTATTAGCCATGCTTGATGACTATAAAATTGTACAAAAAGACAAAGATTTACCTAAAGAGGTTTGGGACTTTTTAAAAACCGAAGGGTTTTTTGCAATGATCATCCCAGAAAAATTTGGGGGTCTTGAATTCTCTGCTATTGCCAATTCCACCATAGTGTCAAAAATTGCGACTAAAAGCTTAACAGCCGCCGTGACGGTCATGGTACCCAATAGCTTAGGTCCTGGTGAGTTATTACTGCACTACGGAACAACTGAGCAACAAGAGCGCTGGCTACCTAGCCTTGCAAAAGGCGACGATGTGCCTTGTTTTGCATTAACGGGCCCTGAGGCTGGCTCAGATGCTGGCAGTATTCCTGATTCTGGTGTGGTGTGCAAAGGCGAGCATGATGGTAAGGAAGTGTTGGGGCTGCGTTTAAATTGGTCAAAACGCTACATCACACTTGCGCCAGTTGCGACTGTGTTAGGGCTTGCATTTAAAATGTACGATCCAGATGGGTTGTTAGGCGATGAAAAAGAGCTTGGCATTACGTGTGCACTCATTCCAACCGATCACCCAGGTGTTAAAACCGGCGAGCGGCATTACCCCCTAAATATGGCGTTTATGAATGGCACAACGTACGGTAAAGATGTATTTATTCCGCTTGATTGGATTATAGGTGGTCAGCAAGGGGCAGGACGAGGTTGGCGCATGCTAGTTGAATGTTTAAGTGCAGGGCGTGGTATTTCGTTACCGGCACTAAGCACTGCAACAGGGCATTTAGCGGCTAAAATGACTTCGGCTTACTCTGTTGTTCGACAACAGTTTGGTGTGTCAATTGGTCAATTTGAAGGGGTTCAAGAAGGGTTAGCACGTATTGGTGGCCTAACTTATGCGCTGGAATCGTGCAGGTTAATGACAGCTGGTGCTATTGATTTAAAACTAAGTCCATCAGTAGTAACAGCTATTGCAAAATACCATATGACCGAAATGGGTCGAACAGTAATGAATGATGCGATGGACATTCATGCAGGTAAAGGGATTCAGGTTGGGCCTAATAACTATTTAGCACATGGCTATATGGGTATTCCGGTTTCGATTACGGTTGAGGGCGCTAATATTTTAACTCGTAATTTAATGATATTTGGCCAAGGCGCTACTCGTTGTCATCCGTTTGTATTAAAAGAAATGGAAGCGGCTTCAATGGAAGATGATGACGCGGCATTAGAGCAATTTGATGGTCTATTGATGAACCACATAGTGTTTGCTATTGGCAATGCAAGCATGGCTTTAGTGCATGGTTTAACTCGCAGCCACTTTGCCAAAGCACCTGTGTGCGGAGAAACCGCGGCCTACTATAAACAGTTAGGGAGAATGAGCCGAGGACTTGCGTTTACAACAGATGTTGCAATGTTGATGTTAGGTGGTGAACTTAAACGCAAAGAAATGATATCGGCACGTTTAGGCGATGTATTAAGTCATTTGTATATTGCTTCTACCGTGTTAAAACGTTTTGAAGATGAAGGGCGTCAACAAGCTGATTTACCTTTTGTTAAGTATGCAATAGAGACGTCATTATATGAAATAGGTCAAGCATTTGACGGTTTCTTTAAAAATTTCTCTAACCCGGTGGTTAACTTTGCCCTTAAACGCATTGTGTTTCCGTTAGGTAATCATTATCACAAACCAAGTGATACCACTTCACAAAGTATTTGTGAACACATGACTCAACCAGGCGTGTTTCGAAACAGGCTTACTCATTTGTGCTACATCGATGAGAAGGCAGGCACTGGAGTGATGGAAAATGCTTTTTTAGCGATGCACGACATGCAAAATCAATTTAAACATTTAAAGCAGTGGCAACGAAAAGGTAAGGTACCTGCAACTTTTGATATTGAACAAGCTATTGAGTACGCTCTTGAGCATGAGTTACTTACTAAGTTAGATGCTGAAGCTATGCATCATGCTAATAAATTACGAATGCAGGCTATTGCGGTAGATAATTTTAAACCTGAAGATTTCTAACATTGTACTCAAGCACTAAAAAAGCCTTAAACTTATAATTTAAGGCTTTTTTATATATTTTTAGATTGAACGTTGATCAGCGCCCGTAAGGATCGGCGATGATTTTATCTACGTACCATTTACCTTTTATTTTTAGCATTTCGATACTGCGAAAGTCATCAATTTTTTTTCCATTAAAATAACCAGTAAATACAATATTTATCTTAGCGTGATTACCGTACTGTTCTCGCAGGCTTGAATTTGACATATCAATTTCAATTACCACTTCATCGAATTGTAAATTAATAAGACTACGGGCAAATTGTTTTGCTGTACCGTAAGATTTCATTATGCGAGCTAGCTTAGGCGTTGCGAAATTACTGGCTTTTTGCAAGTTATGTTGATTATAAAGCGCATCAAAATACACTGTGGCGGTATCGCCTGGACGGTCATTGTCAATGTACTGTTCTTTAGGTTTAGTATTGTCATTACAGCCAACGATCAAAATACTAAAAATGAGCACAAAAGAAGTTAAAATTGTTTTCATATTTGGTCAGGTTGATTACTCATACATAAAGTGTGTGATGGAATGGAGGAGATGTAAAGAGGATAGGACTAAATAGGTGTTAACTTATTAAAAAAGCAATAAAAAAGGATGTTAAAAAACATCCTTTTTTAATAGTGTTGTTCGATTACTGAACAAGCTCTTGCTCGGAAAACTCTTCATCAAACATGGGGCTTGATAAGTAACGCTCTGTTGCGCTTGGTAAAATAACCACAATGCTTTTATCTGCATTTTCAGGACGCTCAGCAATACGTTTTGCTGCAACCACGGCTGCACCCGATGAAATACCGACTAAGATCCCTTCTTTTTTCATTAGTTCATGACACATTGCGATACATTCATCATTAGACACTTGTTCTACGCCATCAATAATTGATAGGTCTAAATTCCCAGGAATAAAGCCTGCGCCAATGCCTTGTATTTTATGTGGTCCTGGTTTTACCTCTTCACCAGCAAGCGTTTGACTAATAACTGGCGAGTGGCTTGGCTCTACAGCGATTGATTTTACATTTAAGCCTTTTTCTTTTTTAAGATAACGACTAACGCCTGTAATCGTTCCGCCTGTACCAACACCTGCAACAAAGAAATCGATTTTGCCATCGAGTGCATTAAAGATTTCCGGACCCGTTGTTTCAAAGTGAATTTTTGGGTTTGCCGGGTTTTCGAACTGTTGTAGCAAAATAAATTTATCTGGATCTGCTGCTTGAATTTCTTTGGCTTTAGTAATAGCGCCATTCATGCCCTTAGCGCCATCTGTGAGCACTAGGTTAGCACCGAGTGCCTTTAATAGTTTACGACGTTCTAAGCTCATGGTGTTTGGCATTGTAAGCGTTAGCTTGTAACCGCGAGAAGCCGCTACAAATGCCAATGCAATACCCGTATTGCCTGATGTTGGCTCTATAAGTTCTTTGTCTTTGGTTAGTTGACCTGATTTTTCAGCTTCCCAAATCATTGATGCACCAATACGGCATTTGATACTAAAGCTAGGATTACGTGATTCAACTTTAGCGTATACATTCCCACCTGTAACACGGTTAAGTTTTACCAACGGTGTGTTACCGATGCTTAGTGAGTTATCTTCAAAAATAGTAGACATAATGTTCCTTTAGGTACAATCTGATCAACACGTTAACAGCTATTCTGTTAACTTTATAAGCCTACTTTACTGTGAGATAAAAAAAGTTAAAGTAAGCTTTGGCTATAACATATATTAATTCCGCTTATAACGGATTGAACTAAAAACTCAATCTGTTAATTTTTTAGTTATTAAAAAGGCGAACTTGAAATCATTTGTTCGTTTTTAACTTTGTACTTTATCTTTTCTTTATGTAGTCGTTATTTAAACAAATCAACACATCACACTTATATTTTGTTGGTTAATTGTGCAAATGAACTGCGGTTGAACAGTTTATTGACACAAACTATTCAAAACATGGTAAAAACACATTATCTAAATTCAATAAAGTAATCACCATGAAGTTAATCTTAAAATTAATTGCCGGTATTGTGGCCGGTATCTTAGTCGGGCTCTACATTCCCTTAACTGGCGTTGAGCTTTTATACACAGTAAAAGAGCTTATCGGCCAGCTTATTAGTTTTACAATTCCACTGATTATTTTATTTTTTATTGCCTCTGGGATTGCCGGGCTTCCTAAAGGATCAGGGCATCTACTGGGAAAAACGGTGGGTTTTGCGTATGGCTCAACAATTATAGCTGGTACCTTGGCGTTTTTATTAGTAACAGCGGTTATTCCGTTTTTAAGCGGCGGTATTTCATTTGAAGCTGAAGCAGTGACCGAAGTAGGAAGCTTTATTGACTTAGAAATTCCACCATTAATGGGTGTAATGACTGCTTTAGTTACAGCATTTGTATTTGGTATTGGTATGAGCCAGCTTGGCTTAGACACATTAAAAACTGTGTCGGATCAGGGGCGCGATATTATTGATGGTTTACTTTCAAAAGTAATTATTCCGGCATTACCGTTTTACATTGCGGGTGTATTTGCTGAAATGACCGTAGCAGGCACCGTTGTTGATACATTACAAGCATTTGGTGTAGTACTTGTTGCTGCATTAGTGATGCATTGGTTATGGTTGAGTGTTTTATACATTACCTCAGGCCTATTACTTAAGCGTAATCCTATTGAGCTAATTAAAAATATGTTACCTGCGTACTTTACTGCATTAGGAACTATGTCGAGTGCGGCAACCATTCCAGTATCTTTGCAATCAAGTAAAGCAAATAACGTTAAAGAGGATGTAGCTAACTTTACAGTGCCATTATGCGCCACTATTCATCTATCAGGTTCAACAATTACAATAGTTACCTGTGCTATGGCTGTGATGTTTTTATCGCCTAGCATGGAAGTACCTTCATTAATGGCTATGTTGCCATTCATTATGATGTTAGGTGTTGTGATGATTGCAGCGCCAGGCGCCCCAGGTGGTGCAGTAATGTCGGCGTTAGGTTTATTAACTAGCATGCTTGGTTTCAACGAAGGTGCGGTGGCACTAATGATTGCACTTTACCTAGCGCAAGATAGCTTCGGCACTGCGTGTAATGTAACTGGCGATGGTATTATTGCTTTATGGGTAGACCGTTTTAGTGAAAAAGCGTCAGCATAAATCATTGGGGCGTATTTACCTGCTATAGGTAAATGCGCTTTTAATCATATCGGTCATAAAGACCGATTACGAAAGCATAATATTAGTTATGGTTTCGTAGTATCTATGCTAATGTTGAAAATTAATTTTGTTAACTTGCATCTTATTAGGCTAGTGAGGGTGTTCTATTGATTAACGTACTTTTAGTTGATGACCATGAACTTGTGCGCACAGGGATCAGACGTATTCTTGATGATATACGTGGTTTTAAAGTAATAGGTGAAGCTAAAACAGGCGAAGAGGCTGTGCAGTTTTGTCGTCAGCATGCGCCAAATATAGTGTTAATGGATATGAACATGCCTGGTATGGGCGGGCTTGAGGCAACTAAAAAGATTTGCCGTTACTGCCCTGATGTAAAAATTATTGTGCTTACTGTTAATTGCGAAGACCCATTTCCAAGTAAGGTCATGCAAATTGGTGCTCATGGCTTTTTAACCAAAGGTGCTGGATCTGATGAAATGGTTCGCGCTATACGCTGTGTGCATGCAGGACAACGCTATATTGCTCCAGAAATAGCGCAACAGATTGCACTTGCGCAGGTAACCGGGCGTACCGATGAAAACCCATTTCAAAGCCTATCCGAGCGTGAACTACAAATTATGCTGATGATCACCAAAGGTGAAAAAGCACAGGATATTGCTGATCGCTTAAATTTAAGTTCTAAAACAGTAAACAGTTATCGCTATCGCATGTTTGAAAAGCTTAACGTAGGAGGCGATGTAGAGCTTACTCATTTAGCCATACGTTACAAAATGATTGATATAGATATCTCTTACTAGTCGGTATATATGTCTGAATTTGATCATGTCCAGTTTTTAAAAACATTATCGAGTGAGCCTGGCGTTTATCGCATGCTCGATAATGACAACCAAGTTATCTATGTCGGTAAAGCTAAAAGTTTAAAAAAGCGGGTAAGTAGTTACTTTCGTAGTAATATAACCGATAGTAAAACCCGTGTTTTAGTAAGTAATATTTGTAATATTGAAGTCACGCTTACTAATACAGAGACAGAAGCTTTACTGCTCGAAAACAACCTCATTAAAAAATATCAGCCACGTTATAATATTCTGTTACGTGATGATAAGTCGTACCCTTACATACTGCTCACTAATCATAAGCATCCTCGCTTAGCCTTTCATCGTGGTAGCAGAAAAGTAAAAGGTGAATATTTTGGTCCGTTTCCAAGCGCGGGGGCGGTTTCAGAAAGCTTACGCTTAATGCAAAAAATATTTCCGGTACGTCAATGCGAAGATGCCTACTACCGTGCGCGTAGTCGCCCTTGCTTACAGTATCAATTAAAACGCTGCTCTGCGCCGTGTGTAAATAAAGTCTCTGAAGATGAATACGCGCAGCAAGTTGATTATGTCCGCAAGTTTTTAACTGGTAAATCTCATGAAGTAATAGCCGATCTCATTGCTAAAATGGAAAAAGCCAGTGAGCAGCTTAATTTTGAACTTGCAGCTAAAGTTCGCGACCAAATTATGTTGCTGCGTAAAATGCAGGAGCAGCAATCTATCTCTGGCAATTTTGCGGAAATGGATGTGGTCGGCTTTGCCCATTTAAACGGTTTAAATGGGATTCATCTATTAATGATTCGCGATCATAAAGTGCTGGGTAGTAAAACTTATTTTCCAAAGGTGCCTAAAGACTCACAAGAGCAAGAAATTTTAACCTCTTTCTTAGGTCAATATTATTTAGCTCCAGGTGCGACAGGGCGCATTGCTAAAGAAATCATTTTACCATTTGAAATAGAAGAAAGTGATGCACTAGGTGAAGCCTTGACCCAAATTAGTGAACGTAAGGTATCGCTTAAAGTGGTAACCCGTGGTGAGCGAGCACAGTACTTACAGTTAGCGAATAAAAATGCATTAAATAGCATTACGGTTAAGCAAAGCACTCAAGACTCGATAAACAAGCGTTATGCGCAATTAAAGGCTACTTTGCGTCTTGATGATATTAATCGCATGGAATGTTTTGATATCAGTCACACCATGGGTGAAAACACAGTGGCCAGTTGTGTTGTATTTGATTCTCAAGGCCCTAACAATAAAGAGTATCGTCGTTACAACGTGACCGGTATTACCGGTGGTGATGATTACGCCGCTATGGAATTTGCACTAAACAAACGTTACAACAAGTTGGTTGATGAGGAGAAAATTCCCGATGTTATTTTTATCGATGGTGGTAAAGGTCAATTAGGTAGAGCAGAGCAATACTTCGAAAACTGGCCGCATACAAAAATGCCGCTATTAGTCGGTGTTGCAAAAGGCACTAGCCGTAAGCCGGGTCTTGAAACCTTGCTTATAGATGGCGGGCGTAAAACAATTCCTATGGATTCTGATGCACCAGCGCTTCATTTGATCCAGCATATACGCGATGAATCCCATCGTTTTGCAATTGCAGGGCACCGTAATAAGCGGCAAAAACAACGCACTCAGTCGTTACTAGAAGAAATAGATGGCGTTGGTTCAAAGCGTCGACAAACATTATTAAAATATTTAGGGGGCATGCAAGGCGTAAAAGCTGCTAATATAGAACAGCTAAAGAAAGTTCCTGGGATCAGTCCTGACATGGCTGAGAAGATATTTAACCATTTGCATGACAAGGGCTAGCCCTATGTGCGAATATAGAAAAAAAGACATATCCAAGTAGTTATGTGGAATATTCCAAACACACTCACAACGTTTAGACTCTTTCTTATCCCCATTTTTTTGGTGATATTTTATATGCCTTATTCATGGGCATTCTTTGTTGCTGCCTTTATTTTTTGGCTGGCTTCGATCACAGATATACTTGATGGCTATTTAGCCCGTAAACTTGAGCAATCAACGCCTTTTGGTGCATTTTTAGACCCGGTTGCTGATAAAGTAATGGTGTGTGCTGCCTTGGTTGCATTATCTGAGCATTACCAATCTTTGTATATGACCATACCCGCGCTTATTATTATTAGCCGTGAAATTGTTATATCGGCGCTACGCGAATGGATGGCTGAACAGGGGAAACGCGGTAACGTAGCTGTATCCGATATGGGTAAGTTAAAAACCGCAGCTCAAATGTTAGCCATTATCGGTTTAATTTGGCAGTACGATAGCTGGATGATGTATTTAAGTTATGGCTTGCTTTATATAGCCACATTTTTAACGCTTAGTTCTATGGTGCAATATTTAGTTGCAGCATGGGGAGAATTGACCAAAAATTGATTGTAAACGTCTAATAACGCACCATTTTAGATAAAAAATAATCAAACAGTTCAAAAGTAGCATTTTTTGTGTTGACGCGTTTAATAATCTCTGTAGAATGCGTCCGTGTTGAGAGGGCATAGCCCCCTAGATAAACATAAAGCGGCACTAGCTCAGTTGGTAGAGCGCGACCTTGCCAAGGTCGAGGTCACGAGTTCGAGCCTCGTGTGCCGCTCCAGTTTATCTTAAAGCTAACCTAGTATTGAGGCGGAATGGCAGAGTGGCCATGCACCGGATTGCAAATCCGTTTACCCCGGTTCGACTCCGGGTTCCGCCTCCAATCAACACTCCACACGCTTTAATTAGCAAACTCGATGCCCGAGT
>NZ_PNDI01000051.1:0-18176 GCF_005887465.1 Pseudoalteromonas sp. S1610
ATTGAAGATGGCTCTGGCGATATTCGCGTTAATCACGCTAAAGGGCTAACTATTACAGAAGCAGGCTCTGGCGATGTTAGCATCGATAATATCTCTGGTTCAGTAAAGCTAGACTAATAATCTAATTTTGCTTTCGAATTATATAAAACGGTCAATTAATTGACCGTTTTTGGCTTTGTATAATCAATAGTGTGGTCACAGCTGCCATCGTTTTCACAATCATTTATTCCATCGCCATCGCTATCCCAGCTTGGGTGCATAGTTTTTACAGGCACGGCTACACCTGCATGTTTAATGATGGTTAACTTATAATCACTTGTTTCACCACGTCTCGCTGCATTACGCATTAAATAAACTCGCACAATATAATCTCCATCTGTGCTGAGTTGATATTTAGCTTCATGCCCTTCTATTGAGCCAATAAATACGGCTTCATTACTGTCTAAGGGCAAAATATTAAAGTAGTTACTTAAATTTGAAGGAGTCAGGGTCACATTCAGAATATCACCTGCTTTTGCACTAACTAAATAGTCATTAAATTCATCACCAGTAATTTGCTGTTCAAGCTCAGCTCGCTGTGGTTCAAACTCAACCTTGTACTGTTGAGCTTGCACCGTTTGTGTAAATACCGCAGCAAACACAGTGGTCAGCATAATTTTTAAAAGCAGCTTAATACTCATTTTAGTTCCTATAAAAAACATATTATTAAATTTAATGGTACACAATAAAGTAATACCAATTCGCTTAATTAAGTGAACTATTTTGAGGGAGGGCAATCGTGTCGATAGCAAGGTAAAACATTGTTATTTAGTTGTTCTAAAAGAGAAGTTTTTAACGCAACTAACATCTGGTTTACCCCTTCAAATGATTAAATAGTATTGCGGATTAGTATGCGTTAATAATGTTTCTTTCACAATTAACTCAAACTTAATTTATAGTAGTATCAAAATATAAATAACTCCTAACCTCAAGAGAGCACCCCATGCTAGAAATTGCTTTAATTTACTTAGCCGCCGCTATCGTTGCAGTTCCCATAGCAAAACGACTTGGGCTTGGCTCTGTGCTGGGTTATTTAATTGCCGGCATTTTGATAGGCCCATATGCATTAGGAGTTGTAGGTGACCAAACCGATGTAATGCACTTTGCCGAATTTGGCGTAGTGATGATGCTATTTTTGGTCGGCCTTGAACTGCAACCTTCGCGTTTGTGGACTCTGCGCCACTCAATTTTAGGGCTTGGCGGATTACAAGTAGTATTAAGTGCAGCAGCTATTTTTGCTTTTTGTTATTGGTTTTTTGCTATGCATTGGCAAACCGCACTGGCTATAGGCTTAATGCTCGCGCTATCTTCAACGGCTATTGTGCTGCAAAGCCTTGAAGAAAAAGGCTGGTTAAAGCAAGAGGCCGGACAAAATGCATTTTCAGTTTTATTATTTCAAGATATCGCCATTATTCCTATTTTAGCGCTGCTCCCCTTACTCGCTTTTGCACCACAAGGTAACTCAAAAGACATTAACGACTCCATCATTGCTAGCTGGCCTATTTGGCAACAAGTAGGGGTTTCTGTTGCGGTTATTGCCGCTATTATTGCTGGCGGTAAATATGTATCGGCACCACTGTTTAGATACATCGCGCAAACCCACATGCGTGAAATATTCACAATTTTTGCATTGTTTTTAGTGGTGGCTATTTCGCTAGTGATGCAAAGTATTGGCTTATCACCCGCACTCGGTACTTTTTTAGCCGGTGTTGTATTGGCCGAAAGTGAATTTAGACACGAGCTAGAAGCCGATATAGAGCCCTTTAAAGGCTTATTACTGGGGTTATTTTTTATCACGGTTGGCGCATCAATTAATTTTGAATTGCTGTTTAACCAGTTCAGTATCGTGATTGCCTTAGTGGTGTTATTAATTGTCATTAAAGCCTGCATTTTATTTGCCCTTGCTGTCACATTTAATATCAGCTCAAAGCAAAAACTCTTGTTTACTCTAGCACTCGCACAAGGTGGAGAATTTGCGTTTGTACTTTTAAGCGTGACCACCACATTAAGTATTTTAACTCCAGAGCAAACCAGCCTAGTGACCTTAGTGGTTGCGGTATCTATGCTAATAGCCCCTTTACTCCTGATGTTTTATGAACAACTACAAAAACGAAGTAGTAGCACTAAGCCCGAGTTTGATAAACCAGAACAAATAAGCACAGCAAAACATGTGATCATTGCCGGATATGGCCGTTTTGGGCAAATAATGGGACGTTTATTACATGCGCAAGGCTACGAAATTACCGTACTTGATCACAGCCCAAGCCAAATAGAACTGCTGCGCCGCTTTGGTAATACCGTATTTTATGGTGATGCAGCACGCCAAGAACTGCTTGAAGCAGCAGGCGCGCACACAGCACAAATGCTGGTTGTTGCAATTGATAACCCTGATAAAACCATTGAGATTATTAAGCTGGCGCATAAAAACTATCCACAATTAAAAATAGTAGCGCGTGCCATAGATCGCCGCCATGCATACCAATTACTTAATTTAAAAGTAGATGCATTTAACCGCGAAACCGTCGACTCAGCCATAAACTTAGCCATAGAATCGTTGCAATTGCTTGGTAATAGCAAAGAAGATGCTGAACGTGCTGGTAAATTATTTAGAGATCACGACCGTGCAGCGGTACTGCAACTTGCCGAACTATGGGGTGATGATGCCAGTTATGGTGTGGCTGTGCGTCAGCGTATGGAGGATTTAAAGCAAGTATTACAACAAGATAAACAAGCACGGCAAAACTTAAATACCTGTGACGCCAACGACTATAAAAATGGCTTAACCGAGAGCACGATTAAGCCAAAAAACGCTAATGATGATGCCCACCTTGAATAGCTTCGCCTTGCTGGTTATAAAAACCGGTAGCGCCGTGCTCTATAAAACCTAGGTTAATCATTTTAGCTAAAAATGGATCGCTTTCGTTATCGCCAATATCCGCGTAATCGGTGGTTTGAAAGTTATCCCATTTTGCAAACTGAGCCTTAATTGCAGGTGTATCACTGTTTACATCATTTAAGCTAAGCAAGGTTTGAGTATCACTTTTTTTATTGGTCACACTAAAAGTTTTAACTAATTTTGCTTGCGGGAGAAAAGCCAGCTTAAATTGGTTATCGCCCTCATTAAGCACATAATTTTTTACCTCATTACAACCCTCACCTTGTGAACTTACTAGGGTCATTTTTGCAATTAAATGGTTATCCACCAGCTGACTTTTAGCACTCCAATTTTGCACTCCACGTACCTCCGATGGTTGGTACTCAATACCGCGTTGTTCGGCATTAAAGTAACGAATAGGACGAAGCTGGTTATTACTTAGCTGCTGCCAAAGCTCGGTTAGTGTTTCACTTTGATGAGCCACTTGCTGATTGTTTCGCCAAAGAGTAAGTGACTGGGTGCTGTGCTGCGATTTGTGCTGATTGGTAATTTTATAGTCGGCTTTTAGTTGCGCAGCATCAATGTCGCACTGCTGAGCGAGCGTACTCGTGCTGGCCAGTGCTGAGAATATAAATAATAACTTTTTCATTGGGGTAATCTCTTAGTTAAACATTACTTTATGACTCTAAAATAACGCTTAATAATGGCATTTGTATGACACAAAAAAGCCCGCACAGTGTGCGGGCTGTTTGTTTTGCTAGTTAATTTATTGCGCTACTTTTTCATCCGCCGCTTTTACAAAATCTGCGGCAAAGTCCATTACATGGAATAAAAAGCTTTGCTCATTAGTTCCAGTCACTAAGTGGGCACCAGGTCCGGTTGCATACACACCCACATCTTCACCCGCATGGGTTTCTGATGATAGTGGCACAAGTGCTTCTTGGTGAAAGCCCGGCGTTGTAGTATCAACATTGCTTAAATCAACGCGCCCTGTAACGGGTGCAAAGTTATATCCTTCATCTGCATCGGTTTCATTGCCTAAGTCTCTAAAGCCACCACCATTAGTGTAACCAACCGTAGTATAAGGCATATCATCGGCAGCTAAACTTGGCTCTGTTTGGCCTACACCAACCACTTTACCCAATATTGGGTTACCACGCTTAGGGTAACCCGCAATGGTAAATACATGGCTGTGATCGGCCGTGACCACGATTAGTGTTTCTTCTGGGTTAGTATTTTCCATCGCCACTTTTACTGCATTCGCTAACTCAATAGTGTCGTTTAATGCATTGTAAGCGTTACCCGCATGGTGGGCGTGATCAATACGGCCCGACTCAACTGTTAAGAAAAAGCCTTTATCATTGTTATCTAAAACATTAATAGCTTTTTCGGTCATTTGCGATAGCGAAGGCTCACCAGCGATATCGTTACCGCGGTCTGCTTCGTATTGCATGTGCGATTCGTTAAATAAACCAAATACCTTTGTGGCATCATCGCTAATGGCATCAAACCCAGCTTGATCCATTACGTAAGTACCAGTCGGGTAAGTTGTTTGCCATTCTGTCACTAAATTACGCGCATCAGTACGGTCGCCTTCAACAGCACTCACCGCATCTGCAGAATTAAAGGCTGCATCTTTAGGTAAAAAATGACGACGCCCGCCACCCATAACCACTTCGATTCCGTCTACATCAACACCACTAAAACGGGCTTCTAAGTTCTTTTCAAAATTAACCAGCTGTGAAGCAATATCTTCACAATTGGCTGACTCTGAAGCTGGCATATCTGAAATATCTTCCCAGTTACGATCAGCCGACTTAGCATAAGTTGCCGCAGGCGTTGCATGGGTAATACGTGCCGTAGAAACAATACCGGTAGATTTACCAGCAATTTCAGCAAGCTCTAACGAAGTAACAAGCTCATGCCCTTTGCCTGATGCACAATTACCACGCTCAACTGCTTCATCAATACCAATTACACCCACATCGGTTTTTACACCAGAGGCCATTGCTGTCATCGTACCGGCAGAATCAGGTGTTTGTGCATCTACGTTATAAGTTTTTACAAACCCAGAATACGGCATAGTTTCAAAGCTTAATTGGTGATCTTCACCCATTTCACCCTGCAATTGCCCCGCTAAAATACGCGCTGCCGTTATGGTAGAAATACCCATACCATCACCAACAAATAAGATCACGTTTTTCGCTTTACCTGACTCTGTTACTACCTTACTTGCTGCATCTTGCGCACTAGCAAGTTTAGTTTGTGCGTCGCTAAACCAAGCATTATTACTTAATGAAGCGAGCTGTTCACTCGTTAATGAGGTAGCTGGGTCGTTACATACTAAGTTAGTGTGCGTTACTTCGCTGCTCTCTAATTGCCCATTAGTATTGGTATCAACACCGCTTTGCGTTTCTACGCCGCCATTAACACATTGTGCTGAGCCTACTGCGATTTGGTTATCTACCGCTAAAATATTATTACTGTTTTTGTCGTCATCACTCGAACACCCAGTTAATGCGACCATTACTGCTAAAGAAAGTACTGTTAATTTATTCATGTGAGCCGCCATTATTGCTGAGTTAGTTCAAGAGCTTGATTAATTAAATGAAATACAACGTTTTGTTCTATAACACCTTGAGCAAGGTGAGCACCTGGGCCCATTGCATGCAATGAAATATCTTCACCTGCATGCGTTTCAGAGCCAAGTGGAACAGTAGCCTCTTGGTGAAAACCTGGCGTATTTGTATCAACACCATTTAGCTCAACACGTCCTGCAACCGCAGCTGTTTCATAGCTTGCATCTGCATCCGTTTCATCAACTAAGTTTCTAAAACCGAGGCCATTTGCATAACCTACTGTGGTGTATGGCATGTTATCAGCAGCTAGCGTTGGTGTAGTTTGGCCAACACCAACCACTTTACCTAAAATTGGGTTACCACGTTTCGGGTAACCTGCAATAGTAAACACATGGCTGTGATCGGCTGTAACTAAAATAAGCGTTTCTTCAGGGTCGGTGCTATCAACGGCAGCTTGAACGGCTTTTGCAAATTCAATAGTGTCGTTAAGTGCGTTAAAAGCATTACCCGCATGGTGAGCATGGTCAATACGGCCCGACTCTACGGTTAAGAAAAAGCCTTTTTCGTTTTTACCCAGTACATCAATCGCTTTGGTTGTCATATCGGTAAGCGACGGCTCACCAGCTATATCGTTGGCACGGTCAGCTTCGTATTGCATGTGCGATTCGTTAAATAAGCCAAAGACTTGGGTTGCATCATCGGCAATAGCATCAAACCCAGCTTGATCCATCACATAAGTGCCATTTGGATATTGTGTTTGCCACTCAGTAACAAGGTTGCGCTCATCAGTACGATCGCCTTCTACGGCGCTCATTGCATCATTTGAATTTGCAGATGCATCTTTAGGTAAAAAGTGACGACGGCCGCCACCCATTACAAAGTCTAAGCCATCAACATCGGTACCTATAAAACGCGCTTCTAGGTTTTTTTCAAAGTTAACTAGCTGTGAGGCAATATCTTCACAGCCTGCATTAACTGCTGCCTCTGGCATGTCTGAGATATCTTCCCAGTTGCGATCAGCTGATTTAGCATACGTTGCACCCGGTGTCGCATGAGTGATACGTGCAGTTGAAACAACACCGGTAGCTAAGCCTTTAATTTCAGCCAGCTCCGTGGCTGTTAATAGTTCATTACCGATAGCCGTTGTACAGTTACCTCGTTCAACCTTCTCATCAACCCCAATAACACCCACATCGGTTTTTACCCCTGAGATCATTGCTGTCATAGTGCCTGCTGAATCTGGCGTTTGTGCGTCAACATTGTAGGTTTTAACTTGTGCTGAATACGGGAATTTTTCAAAGCTTAAATAGCCTTCTTCACCGAGCTGGTTGTTTCGTTGACCTTGTAAAATACGCGCCGCTGTTAAGGTAGAAATACCCATGCCATCGCCAACAAATAAAATTACATTTTTAGCTTTGGTGCTTTTAACCGCTTGTGCTTGCGTTGTTTTAGTTGTTAGTTTTGTTTGTGCGGCACTGTACCAGCTGCTGTCTTTTTGACTTTGCGGTAGAACATTGGCATGACTAACGGCACTAAACGCACAGGTGAGTGCGATTGCCGCAGCGACTTTTTTAATTTTCATCCGTAATTCCCATTATGTAGTGGTTATTTTTAAAAACTGTGAGCTCAAAAACATCAACCGCTGCACTATAGGAAATAGATGTTACTAATAAAGGTAATTTTAATGACAAGAAGGTGACAGCCAAATTTTATATCAATAACACCTACTTTGTATTTCCATCGACTGCTTAACCCTTCTCATAATATATGTAACAGCTCTATAAAAGCACATCACAATATATTAGTTTATTGATCTCTTGCTTGAGCATAAGCCAGCTATTGCCTACAATAGCGCATAATTAATTCAACGCAGATCACTATTATGACTGATACAAACAAACCAGAATTACCTAATCAACTGTCTATTAACCCACGTAGCAAATTTTATGTAGAAGAAGTATTTGAACATGAAATCGGTATTACTCTTAACGGTAAAGAGCGTTTTGACGTTGAAGAATACTGCATCAGCGAAGGTTGGATTAAAGTAGCAGCGCCTAAAGCGCTAGACCGTCGTGGTCAGCCATTACTTATGAAAGTAAAAGGCACTGTAGAAGCCTTTTATAAGTAAGCTAAGCCTTATTAAAACAAAGCGACACCTTTGGGTAGTCGCTTTTTTTGTGCCTTTTAAAAACAGCTTTAACATGTTGAACTTTTTTCATACTCAACCTGATGAAGTTTCATTATGAATTTTCAAAAAGTATGTTTGAATAGCTTTAATTATTTAGACGTATAGAAGTCCATTATGAGCAAGTTAATAATATTAGATGGCGGCATGGGTCGTGAACTCAAACGCATGGGCGCGCCGTTTTCACAGCCACTGTGGAGTGCGCAAGCTTTAATAGAAGCACCGCAATGTGTAACCCAAGCACACCAAGGTTTTATAGATGCTGGCGCTGAAATAATTACTGTTAACAGCTATGCATGTGTCCCCTTTCACTTGGGTGAAACGCTTTACCAAGCAAAAGGTGCTGCGCTTGCTGAGCAGGCAGCGGTTATTGCAAAAAAGGTGACTCAAAACGCAAAGCAAACGGTACTCGTTGCCGGTTCACTGCCTCCTGCCTTTGGCTCGTATCGTGCTGATTTTTTCCAAAGTGATCGCGCATTTACTATTTTAGATACCCTGTATAAAGCACAAGACGAATATGTAGATATCTGGATTGGTGAAACCATATCAAACATTGAAGAAGCGCGGGTAATGGCAAGCGTACTGAAGAATTCAAACAAGCCATGTTATTACGCATTTACCCTAAGTGATGAAGTAAGCGAACAAGCGACATTACGCTCTGGTGAATTAGTATCAGACGCTATCCTAGCACTACTCGAATATAAAATAGCGGGCATATTCTTTAACTGCTCTATTCCCGAGGTTATTGAACAAGCGCTGCGCGACACTAATCGCGTGCTAAAACAGCAAAATAAACATGTTGATTTAGGGGCATTTGCGAATGGTTTTACACCAATCGCCAGTGATTATAAAGCCAATGAAGGCTCGCAAGGTTACCGCGATTTATCACCTGCTGAGTATGTAGCATTTGCTAAACAATGGCATAGCCTAGGCGCAACAATTATTGGCGGCTGCTGTGGTATTGGCCCCGAATTTATAGCAGCGCTGGTAAAGTGGAAAAGCGACATTAAAGCGATTTAATATCAATTATTTAACTATAAAAGCATCGAAAATCCATTGCGAGCTTATTGACTGCTTCCCAATACCCAATCAAGCCCTTGTATTGCGGTGGTTGGGAATGCGGTCGCATGCTGTGCCCCTTCAATAACAATACTTTTTAATTTTATATTATCACTATTGAGCGCATTAATTTTTTTCACAAGTTGCGCTGCGCCTTCAACCATATTTTGCCCTTCACCAAAGGCTGGAGTTTCCTTTGCCCCAACAGATACATAAACCTTTATTGGTATTTGGGGCTTATTCGCTTTTAACGCTAGCAGTGCATTATTATCAAACCAAACCGACGGGCTGCCAATAATATAATTGCTAAATAGCTCAGGCATCGTAAATAAAACAGCGGCGCCAAATAAACCGCCCAACGAGTTACCTATATACGTTCTTTGCGTGTTGCTTGCTCGGTAACTTTTTTCGATAAACGGCAGCACAGTATTTTTTAAAAACAGTGCATGATTTTTAGCGTTACCGGTTTGTTTTTTCCAGCTCAGGGATTGAGTGGGCGTATAATCCCTAACTCGACTACTAGCTCCTCTTGAGCCTTTTTCATAGCTGATCGCCACAATAATAGCCTGTTGCATTTTGCCGCTATTCATTGGAAACCGTGTGGCACCGGCAACGATAGGAAATGCATACGGCGCATCGGTTAAATAAATAACAGGATACGTTTTATTAGGCTCCTTTACATATGACTTAGGTAGCTGGATAAAAATAGGATACACCCGCTTGGTAGCGGGTTCGGTGAGCTCAATAACACTACTTCTAGGGATCTCGTAGGGGGTATTTGCGCTTAATTTAAAACAGATGAAAACACAAAGTAACAGCAAAAGCCTTAAAGCAGTATTCACTAAATTAGTTTACCTAAAAAACGATATTTATAATTACAATGCCACATAGTCGCTATTTTTAACACTGGCAGTGTTAAACAAGTTGATCTGATTTATCACCTGAACAGGGGCAATTTTCGTTATTCTTTTTAAAACACTGTTGGTAATTAAACCAATGGGCTAGTGCGATAAAAGCGGAGCCAATTAAAGTGAGCGCTTTTTCGGCCTCTTCTTGACCTAGCAATACTGCAATTATCAAACAAGCTAGACCAACAACTCCACACGCCATATAACGTGTACGTTTGTGCTTTTTACAGCCTAAGCTCAAAGCTAATAAGCTTGTTGGTAATACTACAGCAAGAACCCATAAGTGAAACTGTTCAGCATTTATTTGTAGTACAGCAAGGCTTGGCAACAGCGCTAAAATAACCGATGTTGCAAAACAATGTACCGTGCACATTAACGAAAGCCCAATGGCAAACTTATCTGCTGTCGTTTGAGTCAGCTTCATTATTTATCCTTCTTTTTAATTGTGTTAGCGGTACTTTGCTGGCACCCAAAACAAACACCTGAGATTTCTAATTGCGAAGTTGCTGGCGTAAACCCTTTCATTTTCAGTTCCCTAAACAAAGATTTAACCGAATTGTTAAGGTCATTCACCTCACTTGCTTTATTACAAGAGCTACAAATTAAAAACATCGATAGTTGATGCTCTCTATCATCATTAACGTGACTGCACGGTATAAACTTATTTTCTAACTTTAATCTATGTACCAGACCTACCGACTCTAAAAAACCTAATATCCGATAAACGGACATTGCCAAAATCGGTGTATTTATTTGCTTATTAAATTGATCTGTTAACTCATAAGCAGACAAAGGTTTATTTGCTTTCAATAGAATTTCAAATACCTGCTGACGTTTTGGCGTTAATTTTTTTTCAAAGGCTTCACATCTTTTTATCGCAAAGCCCATCATCTCTTTAAATTGCTGCTTTTTCATATTACCCACTCTAATGTAGTGGGCTGATGTTTTAACTTTGCCATCCTTGTTGCTCAATGCCTCCGCTGTGGTTTTATCTAAAAATTTATTAACTAGAGATAAATAAATGTAACAACTAACTTTTGCTTTACAGCAAACAGATCCCCCACGAATAACACCTAAACAATGACAGAAACACTTAACGCACTGAATTTAAATAAAAATTCAACTTAAGTTATGTAGGTGAAGTAGCCAAATTATATATCCTGAGTGATTTTTAGTTAATTAACTATTGATACAATATAACATTTCAAGCACAATTGATACAATATAACATTCGCAAAGGAATTCAAATGACACGAAAATCTCAATTAGCTTTGTTTATAGCAGCCCTACTACCAACAAATGCACTTGCAAATACCATCGAAGGTGTTGTTCTAAACAACCAAGGTAAAGTGGTGACTAATGCAACTGTAGAAGTTGAAGGCTCAGATATAACAGCAGTAACAGATGCAAGCGGTAAGTTCGTAATAACTGATTTAAAAAGTGGTTTAAAAGAACTTCATATTACCGCCCCTGGTTATGCCCATCTGCATCGAGATATCACATTTAGTGATGATAAAGGCCAGTCAATTACCTTTAACTTAGAACGTTCACCCATTGAAGTAATTGATATTGAAGCAACGCCTATTCACATGTCGGCAATGGAATCCTCGTCTCCCGTTAGCGTGTTATCTGGCGAACAATTAAGACGGCAGCAAGCTGCAACCCTTGGCGATAGCCTTGAAAAACTCCCGGGGGTTAATACTAACTTTCATGCAAAAGTAGCCAGTACTCCTATTATTCGTGGCTTAAGCGGGCCGCGTGTTCTAATTACACAAAATGGCCTTGATGTCAGTGATGTTTCGCGCGTTGGCCCTGATCACTCAGTCGCATCAGAGGCATCAACCGCAAAACAAATCGAAGTATTACGTGGCCCTGCCACATTATTTTATGGCAGCGGCGCCATTGGTGGTGTGGTTAATGTAGTTGATAATCGGGTGCCAACAGATAGCACTACTCGCGGTGAGTGGAATGTAGAGCACAACTCTGTTGATAATCAAAAAATCGCCTCATTTAATGCCACTACTGGCACTGATTCTTTTGCATTTTATGCTGATGCCTTTTGGCGTGAAGCTGATGACTATGAAATCCCTGTGGCCGCTGAATTAGCCAACGATGACCATGACCATGACCATGACCATGACCATGAAGAGCATAGTGGCGATTACACCGTTGCAAATAGTAATGAAGAGTCTGACGGCTTCACCTTAGGTACTAGCTATCTATTTGACCAAGGTTTTGTAGGTATAGCTGTTGAGCAATTTAATCGTCAATACGGCATTCCAGGCCACACCCATGGTGGCGAAGATGTTAATAGCGCTGAGGAAAGCGTATATGCCGACTTAGAGCAAACTAAAGTGCAGTTGCTAGGTGAATATAACCTTGATAACAAATGGCTTAATAGAGTAAACCTGCGCGCAGGTTTTACAGATTACGAACATGCTGAAATTGAACATGGCGCAGTGGGTACCACGTTTGAAAATGAAACCAATGAGTTACGCGTAGACTTAATGCATAACCCGTTTGCGCAGTGGAATGGTGGTTTGAGCTTTCATTACAAACACAGTGATGTTGAAGCGCAAGGCTCTGAGGCATTCACACCACCGTCACAAACACAAAGCTTTGCTATAGCACTGATGGAAGAAAAACACTTTGGTGACTTTTTAGTGCAATTAGGTGGCCGAGTTGAACGGGTAACCATCGATGCTGATAACGTGTTACTACCTAACATTGATGCACACGCACACAATGACACCGGTGTTCATGACGATCATGCTCATGAAGAACATGCCGGCAATACTCGCGTATTTGACGTAGAACAAGAATTCACACCAGTTAGTTTATCAACAGGTGTCGTGTGGGATTTTGCACCTAGCTACAACTTAGGCTTGTCGGTATCTCGTTCTGAGCGTGCTCCTTCGGTGTCGGAGCTATTATCATTCGGCCCTCACATTGGAACTGGTACTTATGAAGTAGGCGCACTATTTGATATTCATGAAGACGGCCATTTTGGTTTATCTGAGCAAGCGCTTGACCTAGAAACAGCAAACAATATTGATTTAACGTTTCGTAAAACCCAAGGTGATATCGGTTTCATTCTTAATGCTTTCTACAACCAAGTCGACAATTATTATTACCAAATCGACACAGGCCTATACGCCGAAAGCGGCCACGACCATGGTGATGAGCATAATCATGACCACGGTGACGAGCATGATCACTCATCTGAACTCCCAGTTTATTTATTTAAAACAGATGACGTAATTTTACATGGCTTTGAAGCCCAAGTTGCATGGCAGTTAACCAATGAATTTAAAGTAGATTTATTCTCAGATTACGTTCGTGCACGCCTTAAAGACGGTGGCGATTTACCACGCACACCACCGCTACGTTTTGGTACTGAGTTTAGCTACCAAACAAATAAGCTGAGTGCGCACCTCCACGTAACTCGCTATCAAGAGCAAGACCGCACAGCACCAGAAGAAACAGCTACAAACGGCTACACCATGCTTGATGCCAGCGTTTCATATGACTTATCAGTGCTAAATCAAGATGTGTCTGTGTATCTACGAGGTACTAACTTAACAGACACAGAAGCGCGCGTGCATAGCTCATTTTTAAAGAATATAGCGCCACGTCCAGGTCGTAGCTTTGCACTAGGTATTCGCGGTTACTTTTAAGCGCTAAAAAATTATAAATAAAGGAAATTAACATGACTAAACTATTCAAATTAAAATTAATTGCACTGGCAATAAGCAGCACATTAATCACCGCTTGTGGTGATGCAGAAACAAACATTGTTGAAAAAGACCCAATAGAAGTACCTGATGACGGCCACGATCATGGCGATGGTGGCGACCACGGTGATGAATACACTATTGATTCATTAGGTAGGCTTGCGATACTTGCTGGCGATAGCAACGAAGCGAACTTTTTCGACTTAGACGACAATGAGCTTCTTGATACATTTACTCTTACTAATGATTCAAACACGCTATCGTCGTCGCCTGACTTTCGTTATGCCGTGATTGCTAGCCGCGCTCAAGATTACCTCGGCTTTATAGACGGTGGCTTATGGCGTGAAGATCACGGCGCACACCTTCATGATTACGAACAAAGCCCTGAGTTTAGCAGTTATGAGCTAACTAGCGGCAGTCGCCCTACTCACTTGGTAAAGCACGATGGTCAGTTAGCGGTATTTTATGATGGTGATGCAGCATCAGGCACAACTGCGTCTGTTGAAGTATTAACAGATAACGACATAACAAACGCAACAGCGACCTTACCTGGTATTAGTTACGACATTAATATGCATGGTGTAGCAGAGCCGCGTGGTGAGCACTTATTAGCGACCCTTCGCCGCGATGATGCTCAAAGTACATCAAACGCTAAAATCCTGCCTGACCAAGTGGGTGTTTATCATTTTCATGATGGCGAATACGAACTTGAACAAACGCTAGAACTTACATGCCCTGATTTGCACGGCGCAGCACAAAACCATGATTACGTAGCGTTCGGCTGTAGTGACGGTGTGCTATTAGCCCACCAGCATGATGACGAATATCACGCTGAAAAAGTAATAAATATTGATGCCGTCGGCGACTTACGCATTGGTAGTATATACGGCCATGAGGGCAGCGAAACCTTTATTGGTGTTGCATCTGGTCACGGCGGCGGCCCTGCTGTGATTGTGAGTATAAATCCTGCGAAAGCTGAAATGGAAGAATTTGAATGGCAACTAGCTGATGGCGCAAGCGCTGTTTCTTACTCTTTTTCTGCCAACGGTGAGCACTTTTTAGTTTTAGACAGCCTTGGTTTTTTAAACGTGCTTGAGGCGCATGCGCACGACGATCACATACACTGGGAGCTAGCAGGTCAAGTTGATATTACACAAGAAGATGTAACAACTATGCCTGAAGGCATGAAGTTTAGTATGACAGTAGCGCAAAATGGTCAGTTTGCTTACGTAGCCGACCCAATAGCCCAACACGTTGTGCAAGTACACCTAGAAGACTTAGAGATTGAAGGTGAACTAGAACTTACATTCCCACCAGCCGCGATCACTTGGTTAGGTATTGCACAAGAGGAAGAGCACGACCACGTACATTAATTTTATATCTGTATTTACTTAAAGGTTGGCGCTTTTTGCCAACCTTTTTTATTCACATTTTGTAACAGACCTTTTATCGTAAGTGCATCGCTATTTTGCACCTTATTGTTATGATGGGATCGCTATTAATATAGGATGTAATTCCATGAAAAAACTAACAACATTGGCTCTTGCCTTGGCTGCAGCAATCGCGCCGGGTGTATCGGCCTATGAGACTAAAGACACTCGTTTACTTCGCTTTCCAGATATCCATAACCAAACCGTTACCTTTGTCTACAGTGGCGATATTTATATTGCGAATACGCAAACAGGCGAAAGCAAACGCTTAACCGACCATATTGGCTTTGAAACATTTCCTAAGTTTTCCCCTGACGGTAAGCGCATTGCATTTTCAGCCGAGTATAACGGTAGCCGACAAATTTATGTGATCAACAGTGACGGTTCAAACCTAAAGCAACTTACTTATTATAATGACGTTGGCCCAATGCCACCGCGTGGAGGTTTTGATTACCGCGTTTTAGATTGGACCGCCGACGGTAAAAATGTGGTATTTAGAGCTAACCGCACACCATGGGGGAAACGTATGGGTCGCCCTTACATGGTTCCTGCAGATGGCGGACTTGAACAGCCATTAGCGATTCCAGAAACTGGTGGCGGCATGCTATCTCCAGATGGCAGCAAATATGTTTATACGCCAATTGATCGAGAATTTCGTACGTGGAAACGTACTCGTGGTGGTCGTGCGCAAGATGTATGGATTTATGATTTAGAAAAAAACACATCAGAACAACTAACTACAAACCGTGCAACCGACCAGCAACCAACTTGGGTTGGTGACGATATTTACTTTGTGTCTGACCGTGATTACACGCTAAACCTTTATCAGTACCGCAAAGGCAGCGAACC
This sequence comes from Pseudoalteromonas sp. S1610, assembly GCF_005887465.1. GTDB lineage: Bacteria > Pseudomonadota > Gammaproteobacteria > Enterobacterales > Alteromonadaceae > Pseudoalteromonas > Pseudoalteromonas undina. The sequence continues at coordinate 15,659 of NZ_PNDI01000051.1, forward strand.
AAAAAAACTTACCAACTATAAAAACTTTGACGTACTTTGGCCCTCAGCTGGCCCAAATGCGATTGTTTATGAAAACGGCGGTTATTTATATCGCTTTGACGCAAAAACACAAGAAAGCGCTAAGCTAAGCATTAACATTGCTGGCGTGCGCCAGTACGCAATGCCGTATAGCAAAAATGTTAGCGATTTTATTGATTCTATGTCGCTCTCTCACGATGGTAAACGCGCTGTATTTACTGCCCGTGGTGAGCTATTTAGTGTACCAATTAAACAAGGGCCTACACGCAACTTATCTTACACAGAAAAAAGCCGCGAAATAGATGCAAGCTGGTCACCAAATGGGCGCTACATAGCCTACATGAGCGATGAAAGCGGCGAGTACGAAATTTACTTAAAAGATCGCAGTAAAAATAATGCTATTAAGCAACTCACTAGCAATGGCACTATTTGGCGCTTTACGCCCATTTGGTCACCAGATAGCTCTAAATTGTTGTTTTCAGATAAAAACAACACACTTTGGTGGTTAGATGCAAAATCGGGCAAGCAACACAAAATTGATACCGGTATTTACGACGAAGACGGCATTACTCAATATACTTGGTCGCCTAACAGCCAAGACATTGTATTTGTTAAAAATAACGAAAACCGTTATGCCTCGCTATGGCACTACAACCTTAAAAAAGAAAAGGTAACGCGCTTAACAGACGAAATGAGTAATGAGCAAAACCCTACTTTTTCGCCTGATGGTCAATACCTTTACTTTAGCTCAGAGCGCGACTTTAACCTGGCATTTAGTAGCTACGAGTTTGATTACATGTTTAATCGTGCAACCCGTATTTATGCGGCCGCAGTAAACGACAGTGTTAAACCGCTTATTGCCTTACAAAGTGATGAAACCACGATTGTAAAAGACGATGACGACGAAAAAGAAGACGACAAAAAAGTTAAAAACGCACTGCAAAGCAGCGACTTTATGCAGCGTGTTACCGATCTTAACGCGCCAGCGGGCGATTACCGTGGCTTAACCGCAGTAAAAGACGGCGTACTGACTCTTGCTAATGGCGCATTACAACTTATAGGTACCGAGCACGACAGTGAGCTAGAAACAGTCGCTAAAGGTGTTAGCAATTACACTATATCGAGCAACAGCGAACACCTACTTGTACGCACAAGTGGCGGTTACAGCTTAATAGAGCCTAAACCAAAGCAAGACCTAGACGCCAACAAGCTAGATTTAAGCAAAATGACGCTTAAAATCAACCCGCAAGCTGAGTGGCAACAAATGTACGTAGAAGGCTGGCGCACACTGCGTGACTGGTTCTACGACGAAAATCACCACGGTCAAGATTGGGATGCTATTTTAGCTAAATACCAACCTATGGCTGATGCTATTAGCCACCGTAGCGACCTTGATTACGTACTTAGCGAAATTGCCGGCGAAATTAACTCAGGTCATATTTACGTGCAATCGGGCGATATGCCAAAAGCCGAATGTAAAAACCATGGTTTATTAGGCGCTAAGCTTGCAAGCGACCCATCTGGTTATGCAAGAATAGAACAAATCTTTAAAGGTGAAAACTGGCATGACGATTTCCGTTCACCGCTTGGCACCACAGGCGTAAAAGCACATAACGGCGATTACATTATTGCGGTAAATGGCCGCTCGGTAAAAGACGTTGCTAACTTTTACGAACTCCTTGAAAACACCCAAGGTGAGCAAGTAGAGCTAGTGCTAAACAGCAAACCGCGTAGCAAAGGTGCGTGGCAAGTAACAGTAAAACCGGTAGCCAGTGAGCAAGGTCTACGTTATTTAGATTGGGTTAACTCGCGTGCAGCCTACGTTAATAAGCTATCAAATGGGCGTATTGGCTATGTGCACCTGCCAAATACAGCCTATGAGGGTAACCGCGCCATGTTTAAAAACTACATGCCGCAAACAACCAAAGATGCCATGATTATTGATGACCGTTACAATGGCGGTGGTTTTATTCCTGAGCATATAATCACGTGGCTTGCGCGTAAACCGCTTAACTATTGGAAACGCCGCGGTGTAGAGCCAACTAAAACACCGCAGTTTGCGCACAATGGTCCTAAAGCCATGCTAATAAATGGCTATTCAAGTTCTGGTGGTGACGCAATCCCTTACTACTTCCGCCAGGCTGGTCTAGGTAAGCTAATTGGTACCCGTACATGGGGTGGCTTAATTGGTATTTCTGGTAACCCAAGCCTTGTAGACGGCGGACAAGTAATTGCTGCTACATTCCGTATTTTAGACACAAAAGGTAACTGGATCATAGAAAACGAAGGTGTTGCACCAGATATTAAAGTAATTGATCGTCCAGAGCTTATTTATAAAGGCCAAGATCCATCAATAGAGCGTGCTGTACAAGAGTTATTAAAGGAGCTTAAAGAAAATCCTAAACAACCCTTAGTGATACCACCAGCACCTTCTAAGTTTTAATTTGCTGCATAGCTAAACAAGCTAATACCAATAAAAAAACCCTGCAAATTTGCAGGG
>NZ_PNDI01000052.1:0-41037 GCF_005887465.1 Pseudoalteromonas sp. S1610
GCCATCTTCAATTGCGACATTACCACTGACATTATCAATATCAATGCTACCTGAACCATCATTTAATGCTAAATCGCCGACTACATTTTTTACGTAAATACTGCCCGAGCCATCGTCAATATTTAAGTTTTTAGCACTATTAATATCAATACTGCCAGAGCCATCTTTTACATCAATATTGCTTTGCATCGCGTTAATAACAATATCGCCTGAGCCGTCGTTAATATCTAAATTTAGCTTGTTAGGTACAGTGACCACTAAATCAATACTTGGTGATTGACCGCTGTAAAAGGTAATTCCAGTATTACTTTTGTTTTGTGCAATAAGCTTTGCTTGTGTACCGTTTTGCTCGAGTGTGAGTTCGTATTCATCGTCAATGTCGGCAGTGTATATAGTGGCGTTAACACTAATACTGGTTGCTGTTGATGAGCCTGTTATTTTAAGTGAACCTGCGCCGCTTAGTACGTCTAGGTATTCAAGGTTATTGCTAGGTAATGTAAGTTGTTGTGTTTGTTTTACCGACGCAACGCTAGGCGATATATGAAATACACAACCGCTGAGTAATAAAATACCGCTAATTAGTGAAACGGGCTTAGTGAAGTTGAATAGAGTTGATGCGCTCATGTTTAGTCCTTTGATATTGATTATTTTAGTTAATATACAAAGTATAGAGCAAAAATGAGACCGAAATGTAAGTTATTGTTTTATATGAAATGACAGTGATTGCTAAAAAGATAAAATGCCAAAATATGGTGAAAAAGACTAAATGTTAATAAAAAGGATGCGCGATGCATCCTTTTGTAATTACTCTATTTTTAATTGATGTTTACTTAAAAGCTATAAGTAATGTTACCGTATAAAAAGCGCCCATCTAAACTGTAGGGTGTATAAGGCGTGTATGGAAATATTTGCCCAAAGTTAGAGTAGCCAATGTTATCTACCGTTGCTTGTGGATACTGATCAAATAGGTTATTTGCACCTACTGCAAACTTCCACGCATCATTAGGGCGATAAGCAACTTCTAAATCAGTGATCCATTTGGCATCTAAATATTCATCACCATCGCTGGTAGTTGAAATATCTGCCACTTCCCCATAGCGAGTTGCACGCAAGGTTGTTTGCCATTGGTTAAAGCTCCAAACGGCTGATAGGTTTAGCTTGTTATCGGGTGTGCCTTGCTCAAAACGACCGACTTCACGACGGGCAAATACCACGTAGTCATCACCTAAAGAACTTAGCTCGCTTGGGTTTGCATCAACATGAGTCACTTCGGTGTCATTAATGTTTGCTGCTGCGTTTAAGCGCAGATCACCCAATGTATTTAAATCAAGCATGTACGTTGCCACAATATCAACACCTTGCGTGCGCGAATCTATGGCGTTAGTAAAGTAACGCACACTTTCGGTATTTAGTTCGCCCGCATTGGCTAGAATTTGCTGCACAGCGTTACCGCTTAAGTTTTCAGAGAGTACGATCCGGTCATCAATATCAATGCGGTACGCATCAACCGTTAAACTAAAGTTACCTTGGGTATAAACAAATCCAGCGGTAACATTAACCGAGTCTTCGGCATCGAGCTGTTTTGCACCTAATGCTTGCGCTGCAGGAGCAGAGCTTGGAAATAGGCCAACTTCAAAAGGCTGGTTATTTTCAAGAATAGTCGATATTTGACGGTACGAGCTTTGTGCAAGTGACGGCGCACGAAACCCAGTACTGGCAGCACCACGTAATGATAGGTTGTCGGTAATACTGTAACGCGTGGCTAATTTTGAAGTAAATGTGTTACCAAAATCGCTGTAATCTTCATAACGACTGGCTAAAACTACATTCCACTTATCAGTTAAATAAGTGTCAAATTCAGCAAATACGGCAACGTTATGACGGCTTTCGTTAGTTGCGCTTTGTGGTCCAAAACCAGGAAGCACTTGCGCGCCGCCAGCAGCAATTGGGTTGCCGTTGTCATCAAGTGCAGTAATATAAGAAGCTTCTTCACCTTGCTCTATTTTATAGCTTTCACGGCGATACTCAGCACCAATAGTGAAAAATATATCATCAGGTAGGCCAAAATCAACGGTGGTATTTGCATCAAAATTAACTAAAAATTGATCGTAAACCATGGCGCCGTTATCAAACTCAGTTTGGCTATTAGTACCTAGCGAAGTATTTAGGCTATTTACAACCCCTAAACCAAAGTCATTTCGACCATAGTTAGTACTTACATCCCATGCCCAATCGCCACTCTCGCCTTGTAAACCAAATGCCAGCGAGTAATCTTTTACGTCTGTAGCAATTTGTGGCAAAAAGCCATTGGGGTATAGCTCTAAAACATTGCGGCTGTCTTTTGCGCGGCGGTAAAATCCGCCCGAGTTACCTTCACGCTCAGAATAGCTACCAAACGAATAAACATTAAAGCCGTTATCTAAGTCGTATCCCATGTTGTAAAACAACGCGTAATCTTCAAGCTCAGCTTTACCAAAACGATGATTATAGCGGTTGATTGTAAATTCGCGTGGGTCTAGGCTGCCATCATCTAGGCGGCTGTATTGTTCGCGCGGATCAAAACCAGAGCGTTGAGTTGAGTCGTTATCACGGTATTCAATCGAGACGTTTAAAAAGCCATTGTCTGCCAGTGAAAAACCAGAATTTGCGCTAATTGTGCGGGTATTACCGTCGTTAACTTGACGATCGTCGCCTAAATTAAAAGCAAGGTTACCGTTCTCATCAGCATAAGTGCTATTTAGTTGTGGTACACCGGCCATTTGGCTGTCGTATTGGCCATAAGTTACGCTAACACTACCGCCTTCGGTTGCATCTTTTAAAACAATATTGATTACACCCGCAATGGCGTCAGAACCATATTGTGCTGCTGCCCCATCACGTAGTACCTCAACACGCTTAATTGCAGAGGTGGGGATCATGTTTAAATCAACCGCGGTAGAGCCGCGACCAACCGTACCGCCTAAGTTTAATAACGCACCAGAGTGGCGACGTTTACCATTAATAAGCACTAGAGTGTGATCAGGTGCAAGGCCTCTTAAAACCGCTGGGCGAGCATGATCAGTACCATCAGACAGTGTGGCACTTGGGTAGTTAAAGCTTGGTACTTGGTTAGCGAGCACTTGGCTGATTTCAAGTTGACCTGTGCTTGCCATATCGTCGCTGCTAATAATATCCACAGGCACGGTACTTTGCGCAATACTTCGTAAGCTGCGGCGCGTGCCAGTTACTGAAATTACTTCGATATTCTCTTCCACTTGGTTAGTTTGCTCAGCCGCATTCGCAACTGAAAAAGAGGCGCTAAGTGCGGTGGTAATAGCCAAGCTAAGTGCTAATTTTTTATTAGCTGATAAATGCTGAAAAGTCATTAAGCGTGCCTTGAAGATTTTGAAAAGTGCGCATCATATAGAAGCGGCTAGTGCACCGCAAAGATCTAAATTGACTATGTTATTCAACTATTTTTATAAAAAGAAGTGATCCTAATACTAGGCTAAAATGAGGATAGAGCGAAAAGTGAAAAATATTAAGAATATGCCGATTTATGCAGAGAAAATGGCAGACTAAGTGATAAAAAAGGCCAAACTATTTGCTTGGCCTAATAAATAATATTTAATAATTACTCAGGTGCTACTTCAAGGGTTGTAAATAGTGCATAGCGACCTACGTCTACGCCAGCTTCATTAACTGTTACTTTTTGAGACGTTTCAATTAGGTATAAACCAGGGTGTTGCCAAGTAGTGGCAAAAAAACCGTCTTTATCTGTGGTTACTTTAATCTCACCACGGCTATTACGGTAACGTGTATCACCTTTTAAAATACTTATTTCAATCCCTTCGCCAACCGGCTTGCCATCGCTTAGTAGTTGAAAGCGTGCTTGCTCACCAACAAATAAGTCGTTTGGATGGGTTGGGCCGCTTAGCTCTAAGCCTTGACCTAGTTGAGCGGGTTTTGACGTGCCATTATGGCTAACAAAGGTATCAACAGTAGAGATGGTTTTAATTGTGGTGATATCGCTGGCGTCTTTAGGTAAGTTGGCATCTGCTTTTTTAGCGAATACACGGCTTCGCTCACCTGCTGCATTTTTGTAAAATGTCATGTACATAGGTTTTTGCGTCATCGCAATATGATAGGTGCCTTGTTGCTGAAGTTTTACTGCTGCAGAGCTTTTGCGCTTTAGGTAATAGGCACGAATGGTATCGGTAACTTGCTCGCCATTTGGGGCAAGTGCCATAAGCAGAGTATCGTCGTACTCTGCGCCTTTTGTGCTTGGACGAAATGCTTTATCAGGTGCAAAAATTTCGTTAGAAATACTTGCGTCAATCATAACGTAATGCGCTTTATCGCCAGAAAGCGAAGTGTGCGAAGGTAGTAACCAACGGGCATGTGCATTTGCCGCTGTTGATACAAGCGCCGATAAACTCAGTGCGCCTATTAATGCAATTTTTGATAAACTAACGTTCATTATTTTTCCTTTAAATTTGAATGATAAGTAGGGGTTACCTAGCGCTTACAGTGACAAAGCTGGTCGCAAATTCGTTTTTACCTTCAATAGTTATTTTCTCTGATTGAGTTAAATCAAGCTCAATGCGGCTGTAATCACGGCCACCTTCTTCGCGCACAACTTCAATATTAAGTAGGTATTTACCGGGCGTCACAGGGTTACCGTTTAGATCGTTGCCATCCCAACTAATTGTATATGTGCCGGCACGCTTGGTTGCGCCGCTGACACCATCAAACTGAGCATTACTTTTACCGGCTTTGCGCCACCATTGGCGTAGATCTTTAAACCATTCTGCTTTTTGAACCCATAGTGCAAGCGTTGTTACGTGTTTGCGATCTGGTGTTTCCAGCCATACAGCAACATAAGGTCGGTGGTAAGGTTGCACGTTTAAATCGGCGAGGGTTAATTCAACTTCTAACCTTGGCGATTGTGCATGAGCATTAATTTGAAATAGCGCGGCGACTAACAGCGTGATGCTTAGCCATGGTTTAATTTTAAACATTAAGACACTCCTTTTATTTGTGGTACCCAACACAGGTAAATAACGATAGGTGTTGCTACACCTAATGCGGTTATCCATATTCCTGCTAAGCGTTTTTTTCTATTTTGAAATAAAATAATCATGCCGGTGATGGCAAATAGGATCATCAGCACTGCTGATATATCAATAACCCAGCTCCATACTTCACCGCTGTAACGACCTTTATGTAGGTCGCCAATTACACTTAAAAACCCCCCGGTTTGATAATCGAGTAACAATTCGCCACTAATAAAATCAAATTCTGCGTAGGCGTAGCCTGCTGGTAATGGATAGTCGAGCATGACCAGTGAATCTTGCTTTTCCCATTCAATGCTTTTTACTTTATTCAGCCCATATTGCTTGGCTAGGTAAGCTTCTATTTGAGGATAAATAGTAGGTAGTGTATTTAATTCTGTTTGTGCTTTTACAAGTAGTTCAGCTGGAATTGCTGCGGTAATTTGGCCGTTGTTTTTATCGTTTTTTAACCAGTCAACATGATTTAGCACTATGCCGCTTACACAAAATAGAATAAGTAAAAAAAACAAAGCGGTAGAAATATAGATATGTAAAGCACGACTCGTACTATATAAAGCGCGTTTATTAACAAAGGGCATAAAAGGTGCTGATTTAATTAATTTATACGGATGATAATGATTTGCATTAGCTGTTACAAATTTATTTACCAAACTTTACACTTTATTTTGCTTATATCGAACGTATTAGTTTTTAGGTGGAGTTGAGGGCTTAGAAATTAAGTAAGTCAAAACCAGCACTTCAACAACAGCAACTAGGACAATAACCCAAGAAGGAGAGCTGCTGTATAATAAAAATATAAAGCCTATTAGCATACCTATGCCCGCAAACCATTTAGCTTTTAGTGGCACGACCTTGTGGCTGTGCCAATGGCGCAAAGTCGCGCCATAACGAGGGTGTTCGAGTAACCAAGTCGCAAGCTTTGGCGATGAACGTGTAAAACATGCTAATGCCAAAATAAAGAAAATAGTGGTGGGCATAACAGGTAATAAAATGCCAATAATCCCCAAACCAACTAACGCTAATCCTAATAGTTGGTATCCCGCATTCTTATATGCGACTAAAGCGACCTTTAAATTCATGAATAGACATGCGCCTGAAAAAGTTGGAATCGAGTAAACGCTTGGCGTGCACCATTGATCAATGCGCGCTCTTGTGTGTCATTTAGCTCAATACTATCAATTAATTGTACTAGATGACGCCAGTCACTGCCACGACCTGCACCAGGGCCTGATAAATAACGGGCACCATACTTTTTTGTTAACAGTAGTCTAGCTTGCGCTTGTTTGCCTAGCATTGCAGCGCCAACTTTTGACCCTTCTACTACATAAAGCCAGCCCAGCGCTGTTGCTAAGTCAGTCTCGTTGCTAATTAATGAAGTGAACGCTGATGCAGGCACTGGGTATTCAAGATCTTGAAAGTCTTGCTCAAGCATATTTAAACGTCGGCGCGCTGCTAAATTTTCAATGACCATATTTAATTCGCTGTGGTCATAAAGCGCAGACACATCATTTAAAAAATAATATTGTAACGTTAAAAACTGGATATAGTTTTCAGTGTTTGCAAATGGGTCTTTATCCATAATGCTTTTATCTATGTTGTCATGTACGTCAGCTGTACTGGCTTTTAATTGTAATGCACGAGAGGGGGCTAAAGTGGTGCTAGTCATGTTGACTCCTAGTTATGACGGTTTAAGTAAAAGTGGGCTAAGTGAATAGCCCTAATTAGCTATAGCTTTATCTCTAGCCCCAAAGTTACAGTTCTGCCTGGCTCTGGCATGGCAACAATTGAACCGGATGACACTATGTATCTATCTGTGAGGTTAGTGATTGTGGTAAATCCGCTGAACATATCGTTAAACTTATAGTTCGCGTAAAAATCGAGTTGATAACTTGCTGGAATTTTACTAACTGCCTTGGCACCAGTACCGCTTAAAAATCCTGCCGGGTGCTGTTTATCAGAATGCCCTTTATAAGTGAAGCCGATGTCCAGTTGATCATCAATGAAGGTGCTCCCAAAGCCAACAACAAGGTTTCGTTTAGGAGGAATACGAAGGGGCGTTAAACTGCCTGAAAAACCTTGACCGTTACAGCGATCAACTTGCTCAATATTACTAATTAAGGCAGAACAGATTTTTATATTGGTGTAATTGGTATATGAAACTGTGCTGTAAAATAAATCACTTTGGTAATTTAGATTAAGCTCAATACCTGGTAACTCAAAGCTATCGTAATTGGTGAATGTATATTTTGTAGTTTGCCATGGTTCAGCATCCGGATCTTTATTTGGCAATTGTGCGGTTGCTAACATGTGTTCAATACGAGTGTCGAAATAGCTAGCGGATAGCGTTAGACGATCCCCTTTAATTAACGCATTACTAAAATGGCTTTCGATACCTAACTCAAAGGTGTTGCTGTTTTCAGGTATAACAGGGTAATCAGACGAGTAGGTAAATACTTCATTTGAAATAGTCGTCTCGTAGATATTCGGCATTCGATACGCTTTGCTGTACTTTGCTTTTAGCGTGGTGTTATCAAATACATTGTAATGAAGCAGTGCTGTAAAATCTGTTTTTGGCGAAAACTTTATTGCATGCTCCCCTTGATGGTCATGCGTACTAGAATCATGATGGTTTAGGTTCAAGGTTAACTCAATGGGATCGAAATCAAACTGGCCATTTACAAACACACTGCGAACAGTTTGTTTGCCGTCACGAGAGGTGGTTTTATCGGTGTAAAAATACTCCAGTGCTCCTGCTTTAGGTTTTAGTACCTCGTTTTGCCAAGAAGCGCCATACATTAATACTGTGGGGATTGAAGAAACAGTAAAAGCAGCGCTGTTATAAATTCCGACACCGTGGCGTTGGTTGCTGTATTCGTGAAAGTATTGCAGTGCATTAGGGCCTAAATTACTGGCCAAGGCGTTATACTGTTGTAACTTTGCGTTGGTTGTCCATGCGTTGATCTTCAAATCGACTAATGGATTATTCGTGGGTAGAAAGCGATAAAGCAAGCTTGCGCTATTAACCAGCGCTGTACCAGGCTGCCATTGTGGCATGGTTTCTATGTTGGCGGGTATTGTGCCATATTCACCATCAGGGAGTATCCAAAAATCCCCTTCGCGTTGCTTGAACCAGTATGAAGCCAACATTTCACCCGCTTGTTGCTGGTGATGGCGAGTATTTAATTCAATGTCATGTTCATCGTTAAAAGCATATTGTACTTTTGCAAGGTAGGATTCGCTTTCAAAGCTGGTATTGACTACTTCACCGTGTTGATTAACAGGGGGTAATACTTGGCCCCAATCATACGTTTCAACAAAGTTTTCAAAGCCGTGTTTACCAGCAAAATAGTTACCTGTTTTTTTATCACTATAGGCAAGCACAGCATTTAATTGATCCGTTTTAAATGCACCTGCGAGTAAAATACCGCCATTATCAAAGTCACTAGTGCTATTGTGGTTACTCACCTGATAGTACTGTTGCTGCCATGGGTTATCGGAGACTGTAGGTGTGTGATTATTGTTATACGTTTTAAGTTTAATCAACGCGCCAACGCTTTGATCCTTTGTCAGAATATCAGTGGTGTTGAGTGTTCTGATATTAACTGTTCCGCCAATTGCGCCAGCACTAAATGCGCCACTTTTTGCTGTTGTACCCTTTTCAACGGCAACAGTACTAATAAAATCTGAGTCGATGTAGGTTCTATCTGAGGTGCCCATGTAGCCACGGTTTGTGTGGGTGGACTGCAAGCTCCCATCAATAAAAATAGGCACTCGACCTTCACCTTGAACACCACGAATACCAATATCGAGTGCGCCAGCTTCGTTACGTAAATTATTTGCGTCGATGCCGGTAAACGTTGAAAAAATATCTGAATTTGAACTGCCTTTACTGCGTTCGAGCTGGTGGCGGTCTAATTGAATTTTGTTGCCACTTACAACAATGACTTCGATGTTTTCAGGGATATCTTTATGGGCATGCTTATTCGCTTTTTTATTGTGCAAATCACGCTTATTTTGTTGTTTTGTTTCTTTTATAGCACCATTTTTCTGGATAATAATGCTGTTATTGACAATTTTTGCACTGAGGCCAGTTTCTTCTAATGTAAATGTTAAAGCGCCTATTAGTGTTTTTTGTCCATAAATTGCTGGTGCTTTTAGCTCTCGCAATAAAGATGCATCTGCAATGAGATTCATATTTGCTTGCTCAGCGAGCAAATTAAGTGAAGTACTCAAAGGTTGTTGAGCAATATTAAACGTTACTATAGTGGAGGTACTTTGAGCTGTTGTGGGAAAGCTAACAGCAACCCCTAAAGCTAAGGCGATGGGAGATAGTTTAATACCGTAACGAGTTATTGTATTCATTGCAATTGTTCCATATAAAGCAAAGTTGTTTATATGAAAACGAATGATAATGAGAATCCCTCAATAAAAAGATTATTTATTTTTAAGAATTGTCCGCCTTACTTATAATAACTTGATTATTTTCGCGTTTAATTTCAACAGGGAGCACGTGTGGTAATAGGTTTAGAAAGTTATCAAGTTGAACAGCTGAAAATGTCCCAGATACTTTTAGCGCAGCAACTCGATCATCGGAGAACGTAAACTCTGTGTCATGATAACGGTTAAATTCAGCACATACTTCCACAAGCGGTGCGTTACTAAAAACTAATCGGCCACTACGCCATGCATCAACAAGTGTAGGGTCTATTGTTTGCACATCCATTCCAAGCTCGTTAAATACAACGTGCTGTCCTTGTACTAACTCAATTAGGTGGTGGTTGTTTTGTATCTTTACCCTTCCATGTTCGACGCTGATACGCGTGCTATGCTTTTTTTTATCAACGCTGAAGCGAGTGCCCAGCACAGTGATTTTTGTATCATCAGTGCTAACAATAAAAGGACGCTGTAAGTCACTGGCTACATTAAAAAATACACGCCCTTGAACGAGTTTGTTTTTACGTGAGTTAGGGTTAAAGTCGAGTGAAATTTGTGTTTTTGCATCTACGCTTAGCTGGGAACCATCGGGTAGAGCAATATCAAATTGTTCACCTCGGTTTGATTTATAATGAGCAGTATACTGGGTGGGCGATACTTCATTTGGCCACAACTGATACCCGGTAATAGTGAGCATTAAACAGGCAGCACATGCTGCTATAGCCCATGTAGATAAAAATCTTTTAGGTTTTGGTGTATTGAGTTGTTCAATTTCATGTTCACTAAATTGCGTTAATAGCCGTTCAACCTGCACACTTTCTTGGTAAGCGGTTTGATGCGCCTTACTGGTATTGAGCCATTGAATAAAAGCCTTTTTTTGTGATGCAGTTAACCCAACTTTTTGTTTTTCAAGCCAAGTATTTGCTTGCAGTTGCAATTGTGTTTGCTGACGGTCCATTGCTTATATTCCCGTGGTTATTTTTTTATTGTATTGCGACATGCCAGCATAGCGATGGCTAAATGTTTTTCAACCATACTGACAGAAATCCCCATCTGATCTGCAACTTGTTGGTACGTTAGGTTTTTAAATTTATATAGTACAAAGGCTTGTTTAGTTTTTTGAGGTAATTGCTCAATACACCTATAAAGCAGACTGAGTTGTTGTTGGCTTGCCAGCTTTGCTTCGGGTTCATAATCGCTAGGTGCGATTAACTCTTGCTCAACAGGGTCTGTAACGGCGTAATTACGGCGATAGTTATCAATAACGATGTGTTTAGCCGTTTTGAAAAATAAAGCCCGTTGCTGGGATGTGTCATGCTCAGGGTTGCGTTTACGGTAGCTTAATAAGCGTGTGTATGCTTCTTGAACGATGTTTTGCGCTTTATGTTTGCATCCAATCGAGCGAGAAATATAACTTAATACTTCAGCGTAATAGCGTTCCAAGGCGCACCAATTTAAGGTTTCTAAAAAGGGGGTGGATACTAACGTCAACCAATGCAAATGGCAATCGTTTTTATTTGTGTTTGTGCTTTTTAAAGCAGCTATTTGATTTAAGTTCAGCCCAGTATGGCTACTGGGCTGAGGAGAGAGTTAAAAGTAATAGCCTAAATTAATATTAAACCGGCGCTCGGTATCGCCACCACCAATAATGGTACCGCCAATAAAGGGTTGATTGCGGGCTTGTACAAAATCAACATAACTAAAGAACCCCCCAGCAGTAATGCTCATACCGGTTACATTCATCCAAGTATTGGCGCTATTATCTGATTTGTTGTAGATGATCCCATAGTCGTTATAAAACTGTAGGTTGGTAACTGGACCCCATTCTAGTGCGTAGTCGTAGGCAACATTAAAGTTGGTCATTGTAGCTTGGCTCGACACGCTATCGAAGTAATTGTAGGCACCCACTGCAAAGCGGTTGCTGCCATCATCTAAGTCGTAGTCGTATTCGCCGTGTTGAAATTGAATGTTCCAGTTATTAATGTTGCTGTTTAAATGAACAGCCCACGCACTGTAATTACCCGCGCGGTCTTCACCATCATGTAGTCCACCACTGAGTAGCGATACACCTAAATCTGTGGTTATATTTTTACTGTGCTTAAGTTGATAAGTGGCTCGACCAGCAAAAGTGTTGTATTCACCAAGTTGCTTTGCAGGCTCGGCATAGGTTCCTTCATCGGCAGGGCGACTGCCAATAATGTCATAAGAGTAACGGTGGTTTTTATCTGATGCTGAGCCATCAACTCCGCCAAGTTCATCATTTTTAAAAAAGCCAAGATCAAGTGTCCAGTTGTCTTTAAGCTTACGTTTAGCAACTACCCCTAAATCAAAGTCATCTTCTAGGCCAACATAGTAGTTAGTGCTAAAAAAGTAGCTGTGAGAATTGTAAGGGCCATTACCAAACGGTACGGCGGTTATACCAGCTTGACCTTCCCAGCCATCAATAAATTCATACCCTAAGTAAGCGTATTTCACTACTGTCATGTAATCGTAAAAGCGTACTTCACCATTTACTGAAATATCATTAATTTCACCAGAGACATTTAAACGGAAAATATCAAAATCAAAGTCGCCACCGCGATCTTCATTGTCATCATCGTAAGAGTTAATGCCGTAGTTAGCGCGAATGGCACCCCCTATCTTTATTCCTGATGATTGCTGTTCAGGCTTTGCAGCTTCATCAGTTAGTTGCTGAGCTTTTTTTTCAGTGAGTTTGCTTTCAAGCTTTTCTACTTGTTGCTTTAACTGCGTTAATTGGCTTTGGAGAGGTTGAAGATTTGATGCATAAGAATTACTAGCAACACCACCTAAAATTAAGGCGAGTGTTAGTTTTGAGAGTTTAGTCATAATAGCCGTTTTGATTGTGATTAAAAAAATAAAGGCGCAAAAATGCACCTCTTAGTGTGGAAAAAGGGGAAAATGGCAGGCTAATTTAGTTTATTGTTTTTATACTGCGTTTTATTCTTTAGGGGTTTGAAACAGTGCGCCTACTTCTAAAAGCGGGGAGGCGTCTAGCTTATCTGCATCCATCATTGCGGCAATACGCTGCATTGATGAAAGGAGTAAACTCTGTTCCCATTCAGCAAGTGCTGAAAATTTTTCGATAAAATGCTCTTGTAATGGCTGTGGTGCTTTTTCGAGTAGTTCTTTACCTTGTTCGGTAAGGTATAAGCTGACTCGGCGCTTATCCATTTGACTGCGAACACGTGTTACTAAGTTTTTACTCTCGATTCGGTCAAGAATATTAGTAACCGTTGCTGGGCTTAAGTTAACGTTTTGCGCAATACGGCTGGCGGTAATACCATCAGTTTGAGACACTTCCTGCATGATAAGCAGTTGTGGCCCTGTTAAACCCGCTGTTTTATTAAGTTGCTTTGAATGTAAGTCAATCGCACGGATCACCTTACGTAAAGAAACTAGTAATTCGTCATATTTTTGCATTTGCTTGTCTCATGGAAGGCGAATCATTTGCCGTAATCATGAAATGTTACACATCAAATAAATTGAATTCAAATGATATATGTTATTTCAGCCCGCTGTTATTAGTTTTTATTGGTTTTTATTAATTTGAGCAGTAATTAAAATAGTATTTATTATCTTTAATTTATTAAACGTTCATAACATTCTGTTTGCTAAGGTTGCGCACCTTACGTAGGTTAAAAGCGATACGCAAGCCACGGATGTAAAACTTTAGTCGTAATTTAGCCATTGATGTGGCATAAAAGTATAGTAACTAACTCAATTTAAATAACTATTCTATGTAGCTTATGCTTTAAGCATGCATTATTGTTTGTGTACAAGTAACCTGTACTCAGGTTAAGTATTAGAAATTAGTCTCAGTGTTAAAGGAAATAAAATGCAATTATCACCCTCAGTATGTATTGAGCGTACACATAGCGGTTTAGAATTTATTAGTATTAATAGTCGCCAATGTGAGGCGAAAATATTTTTACAAGGTGGGCAAATAACTGAGTTTACACCCAAAGGTAAATTGCCATTATTATGGGTGTCTGGGGATGAAACCTTTAGCGAGGGGAAAAGTATTCGTGGTGGCATTCCTATTTGCTGGCCTTGGTTTGGGCAACATGAAAATTCGGACTTCCCCGCGCATGGCTTTGCCCGTACGCATGTATGGCAAGCCGATGAAGTACATGAAACCGACAGCGAGGTTACTGTGAGCCTTAAATTACCAATGAAGCAGGTAGATTCTACTTTTTGGCCGCATCAGTCGTCATTACGGGTTGAGTTTATCTTATCAGAGCAATTAGAGGTGCGTTTAACCACCTGTAATTTAGGCAACGTACCATTTAGTTATACACAAGCACTGCATACTTACTTTCCAACAGAAGATATTAATAATACCCGAGTGGCAGGGCTGCAAGGGGCGCAATATATAGAATTTGGTCAAGGGCCTCATCAGCAACATGATGTGGTCGACTTTTCCCGTGAAACCGATATGGTTTATACCCAAGCCGCAGCAGTTCAAACAATTGATACTCCTCAGGGGATGATCAGTGTTAGCAGAGAAAACTCGCAGTCGTGCGTACTATGGAATCCATGGATTGAAAAATCAAAGCGGCTATCAAATTTTGCCGATGATGATTATAAAAGCATGTTATGCCTAGAAGCTGCGAATGTGCTTGAAGATGCGGTTACGCTTGAGCCAAAACAAAGTCATACCATAGTAACAACAATAAAGTGGCTTGGTTAAAGCCAATACGTCCAATGGAGCGAAGCGTGTTTACGAATCAACAAATAACCGATCTACCGCAACATAAAAGCATAGAGTTTGAACCGCTTGCCGATAAAGCATTATTGCATGCACAGTTGAATTGGTTGTTATTTTTCATTCCTTTTTGCTTAGTGCTAGCGGCTGTTTGTTATTTCAATACAGATTTTGCAGCCATGGCGCAAGGTTACTTATTGGTTGCTGTTCCGCTATTAATTTTACTTTGTATGTTATACAGCGTGTTCAGTATTAAACTACAAGGTAGTGCATTACGTACCCACGATATAGCGTTTAAAAAGGGTATTATTTGGCAACAGGTAACTATTTTGCCGTTAGCACGAGTGCAGCATATTGAAATACATCGTGGGCCAATAGAGCGAAAACTGGGTCTAGCAAGTTTACGGCTTTACAGCGCAGGTGGTATGAGTGCTGATTTACAAATTAGCGGCCTGACCCACGAAAAGTGCAAAAATATTCGTCAATTTGTACAAAGCTATCGCCACGATGATACCACAAGCGAGGCTACTGCCAGTGAGTGTTGATGCTACGCAAATGACTCCACCTTCACTTAATTGGCAAAAAGTGTCGCCCTGGGCATTGGCTTATTTTGTGATGCATTTTAGTGTTCGCTTTGTCAAAGACGGCTTATTTAATTTACTGCCTGTGTTAGTGGTATTTGTTACCCAGGTAGAAAATAAACTATTTTGGGGGCAAGTTGCGCTCGCGATTGCTTTGACTTCATTGCTTGCTTATTGTTTTTTGTATTACCGTAGTTTTCGTTTTTGTATTACTGACGAGCATGAAATTTTACTAAATAAAGGTGTATTTAAAAAAGAGCGACTCACCTTAAAGTTTTCTAGGGTGCAAAATGTAAACATAGCTGAGCCCTTTTATTTTACTCCAGTAGGTTTAGTTAATTGCATTTTTGATGCTGCCGGCAGCGTTGCCCAAGAAGCGGTATTGCCGGGAGTAACCAGCGGTTATGCCCAGCAAATGCGCAAACAAGTATTTGACTACAAAGCACAGCAGCAACCATCAGCAGAAGTAGCTGATACAGCGCAATCTCATATTGAAGAGCAGGGCGAAAATAGTTTATTCATTTCAAATAAAGAAATAGCTAAGTTTGGTTTAATGTCGAACATGGCCATTTTAGCGCTTGCCGCTATTGCCCCTTTTATGAATGTGGCTATCGATTTTTTAGAGCAGCAGTTTATAACAAAAATAGAGGGTTTTTATCAGCAAGAGCTGGGTATGATGGCTAATGCAGCGGTATTTGCAGTAATTACTTTGATTTTTATATTGGTATTTATAGCGGTGTTTTTATCGGTAACTATGTCGCTCATTCGGTTCTATAATTATCAGCTTTATTTTAAAAATAAAAAATTTAAACGTATTGCAGGGCTGTTAGAACGCCATCAACTATCAATTAGTTTAGATAAAGTGCAATCTATAGTTATTAAGCAAAACCTAATTGCTAGGCTATTGAAACGTTTTACTGTTGAGTGTTTGCAAGCCAGCAGTGGTGGCGCTGCAAGTATGGCGAAAAAGAATAAACAAACCTTAGTGTTACCTGTGCTCACGCAGGAGCAAGTTGATAATGTGTGTCAGTGGATTTACCCATGGTTTGACAGTAAAAAGCTGGCATTCAAGGCGGTAGAAAGGGCATTGTTATATAAAAATATGGTGTTTTATGCCTTGCTACCGAGTGTTGCTTCTGGGTTTTTAATTAGCTTTATGCAACTTAATGTATTAATTCCGTTAGCATTATTTTTGGTATTAGCTACGTTAGTGTTTTTATCTTATAGACGTTATGGGTATTACCTTCATCAACAAGATGGGCGTTTTTATATGGTAGTGCGCAAAGGTATGATTGGCGTACATTACCGGGTATTTGAGCTGTACAAAGCACAAAGCGCTCGCAGTGTGAGTACCTTTTTTATGCGTCGTTCTGGCTTAAAAAGCCTGTATATACAACTTGCTGCAGGCGGTGCGTATGTTCCGTATTTAAAACAGCAAGATGCTGACTTTATTATTGATTTTACGCTTATGCAGGCTGAGTCAGACTCCCGTAGTTGGATGTAATTTCCTCCGTTGTAAATAATTAGCGTTCAGGTTAAATAATAAAGCAGGTGTAAATACACATTTGCACATGCTTTATTACACTTTTTTACTGCCCGTTTTTTCCTTTTAATAATAACCTAGGTGTATTAAGGAATTATTTTAGGGAATTTTATGAAACAGACACTGCTGGCATCCGCTTTATTACTTGCCTCACCAAGCTTCGCTGCTAATTGGCAAACCATTCATACCGAGCATTTCAATGTACACTTTAGTAGTGAGCATACTGATTTTGCTAAATCGACCGCAGTAGAGCTGGAGATTGTTCGTACTAAAGTGCTTGAGCAACAAAACCGTGCGCTTGATAAAATCGTCGATGTGGTGGTGTTTGATCCTTTAAATGCAGCTAATGGCTTTGCCTTACCAACCTCTAATAATCCTGTTATGGCGCTTTTTACTACGCCACCACAATCGGACACAGTAATCTCAAACTCATCGGGCTGGCAGCAATTACTAGTGCTGCACGAGTACATTCACTTAGTTCATTTAGCGCAGCCGACTCGCAGCGAGTGGCAACAAAAAATTAGAGGGGTATGGGATCTTTACGATTTAACCTATGGTGACACACCGCGCTGGGTAGCTGAAGGATACGCCACCTTAATTGAGTCTAAAATGACAGGGCGAGGGCGGCTCTTTGATAACTATTCTGAGGCAATACTCAGGGAGTTTGCTCAGCAAGGAGCGCTTCCGACCTATGGGCAACTAAATAGTGATGAAGGCTTTATGGCGGGCTCCATGGCGTATTTAATGGGAAGTCGGTTTTTATACTGGCTAGAGCAAAATTACTCAGAGCAGTTGGTCGATAATGTATGGGTTCGTATGCGAGCGGTTAAGTCTCGAGATTTTGATGATGCATTTTCTGGTGTATTTGGGCAAAGCGCTGCCAAGCTATATCGTCGATTTATTGCTGAGTACACTTATAAAGCAATGCAACAAGAGCAAACCGAGTCACCACTTAATAGCAAGCTTTGGTTAAAGCTTGATTTATACGCTAGCAACCCCGTTCTTTCAGATGATGGCAGCAAAATTGCCATAGTGGAGCGTGATAAAAAAAGTAATACCAAGCTCATAATTTATAGCACTGAAGACAACACTAAAGCGCAACAGCAATTTACTAAAGCACAAAAGCAATTACTTGAAGATGATGCTAAGGATATTCCTGATACTGCGCCAAGTGTATTTAAGCGCGAACAAAAACAAATATTAAATCAAATAAATCGCGCAGGTATTGCCAATCCGCAGTGGGTAGGCAATAACACTCTTTATTTTAATGCCTACAGTAGTGAGGAGTCGGGGACTTATAACAAAGTGTCTGACATTTTTAGCTATAACATAGATACTGGCAACGTCGAACAACTCACGGAGCTGGCTGGTATTCGTCGTTTTAGTGTTACCCGCGATGGTGAAACACTTTACGGTGAGCAAATACGAGCTGGGTATTCTGAATTAGTAAAAGTCGATCTTAATACACAAACAATCACGCCACTTTTTATCAAGAGCTTAAAAACGACGTATGATTACCCGACCCTAAGCCCAGATGAAAAAAAATTAGCTTATTTATCAGCATCATTAAACGAAAACTGGCAGTTGTATATACAAGATTTAGGCGGTGATGTCAGGCAGTCAGTCCCAATGCCTAATGGGTATCAATATTTAAGCCAGCCGAGTTTTAGTCAAAATGGGGAGTCTATCTATTTTGTTGCTGGCTTAAATAATAAGACTGATATTTATAATTACCATATAAAAAATAACACCCTCACCCGCTTAACTAACGGGCAAGAAGCGCTCGCATATCCGATTGAAACAGAAGATGGCTCACTACTTTATTTCTCTATTAATGCTGATGGCCCTGATGTAAAAACGCTAACAACAAAAGACCGGACAGCCGTGACGGATTTCGCTGTAAACAGTGAAGCTCCATTGTTGATGGTAAATAAGCATACCTTGCCACCGGCAAAAATATATACCGATGAGATAGCAGAACAAAGCGATTACGCAGTGCTTGAGCAGCAAGCGACGTTTGCCTTGGGATCACAGTATTATTCAGCGTCAACCAGTTTGCTAAGTGTAGGTATAAAAAGTAGCGACCTATTAAAACAACTTGATTTACAAGCGGGTTATAACATTGATTTGCACTACGGTGGATTATATGGAGGATTTGTACAAGCAAAATACAATGCGTTAAATACAAAGTTTAAGCTTGCGCTATTTGATTATAATTTGGATACATCACGTCAATATCAACCTAGCTTAAACGCTGATATTGATGCCCGAGGTGGTTTTGCTGCAATAAGCCACCCATTGAAGTTTGGCCAGCTTCAATTAACCCCAGAGCTAGCTTATAACTATACAGATTATAAAAATAGCCATAAAAATTGGACGCGGTTGAGTATTAGACAGCAATGGCAACATGACCGCCAAGCATTTGCCATAGGGCAGAGTATTTATGCCAGTATTTATGAGGGACAAAATCAAAGTAGTCATTGGCAAGGTTATGACTTGGCAACAAAAGTATTTGGCAAAGCATTTAATATTCCCATGTTTGTGAGCTTTGAACAAAAACAGCGAGACGATAGTAATTTAGCTTTAGGTGGATTTAGTTCTAACCTGATTAATCAGCAACAAAGTAGCGAGTTTGTACTTGCTGCTGAATTGCCTTTTTACAGTGCAACTGCAGAGCGCTATCAAGGTTATGGCGGTGGCATTAGCTTTAAAGAAGGCATGCCCTGGTTTTACTATAAGCAACATCAATTAGATAACAGCGTTTATGCACAAAGTTATGGCTTAAAATACCAAGGTGATTTTAGCTTTGGGATGGGGCCTGCAGGCGTAAACGATTTAACCTTCAATGCTGGGTTGTCGCGTGTTGAAGGCGACAGCTTTGAAGATGAAATGCGCGCATGGTTAAGCTTTTACTATTCATTGTAAAAGCTTATTTAGCTAAGTTACTATCTCAAGTTAGTAACTTAGCTGAGCATTAATACTATCAAGCGTTAGCGCTTTTTCGCTGCATTACACGATTTCTTTGTGAATGCTTTTTACGTTTGCGGCGGGTAAGCCATAAATAAAAGCCTGTACCAGCGAGCCATACAGGGCTAAGGCCAACAATACACCATAGTATTTTACTGATAAGCCCAGCAAAATAACCAAAGTGTAGTTTTCTAAAACTGTCTATTACTTGCCAACCAGCACCAGCCTCTCGAATATCCCAGTTAGCCATGTGTTCACCTGTTTGCTTATTGTAAGTTATGGTATTGGCGTATTCACTGGTAAGTGGATTACTGGTATTTACTTCGCCATAAAGAGTAATATTTTCATCGGGCTCTCGTGGAAAAACTAAAAAAGTTGTATTAAAAGTGGGTATTTGCAGCTTGCTATCATTAAGAATCCGCTCAAAAGAGATGTCGTCACTATATAATTTATTTGTAATAGTGTAGTGCTCTTCTTCTGCGTGTTCTATTACTTCGTGATACCACACTGCACCATTAAAATAACCACCGGTAATCGCTAAAACGATAAGGATAGGTGAGCCTAATACTCCAGTCATTTTATGAATGTCGCTAAGTACTATTTGTAAAGTTGCGCGCCAGCGTACGCTAAATAGTCGCTGCCAAAATTTACGGTAAATAATTAAGCCTGTAATGCCCAGAGTTAATAAAAATAAAGCAAAAAAGAACCCTAATACGGTACCTGTTTGCCCAGGTAAGCTTTTTAAGTCGTTAAGTAAAAAGGTGTAATGGAGTTCTAGAAACCAGTCGGTAAAATAATGAGTTGTGCTTACTGGTTCTGATAAAACCTCTCCGGTGTATTGGTCTAAATGCAACTTATACCAATCGTCAGTGCCACGCTTAACCAAATAAAGCCGGTCGGCGGTGGTGTTATTAAAAAGCTCCCAGCTTCCTACTACATACTCAGGAAAGGCTGCTTCGGCTTTATTTATTAATGAGTCCATAGGTAAGCGAGCAGCTTGCTGCTGTACCACAAAGTGTTTGTCAGGCATCAGTAAGCCATCAATTTCACTTTTAAACACTAAAACACTGCCGGTAATGCTAATAACAATTAACGGAATAATGGCAATTAGCGCCAACCAACTATGAACTTTAAACAGTGTTTTTCTCATTACTTAAGCTTGCATGTTAATTTTTAGATATGCGCATGATAACAGTTATCATTTGTGTTGCAATTATAAAATAGTGAGACTGTGAAGTTATAGCAACGGTTTTTGTATACTCAAGTTGCCACAGGAGGAAACTAAAGTAGGTGTGAAGCTTGTATAAAACCTAGCCAGCTCTACAATGCGCGCACAAAAATAAAGCCTTTAAAAACAAATGTTTAAAAAATGTTTTATTTCTTCCTTTTTATTAACAACAATGTAACGAGCGAGGTTTGCTTTGGCGTATTATTTGCCTATTTTATCAGTGTTTATTTTGGTTTTTAGTTTTTTACCGTTACTTAATAAAATTATTAAAAACCGCAGTGTATCGGGTGTATCACTGCTAATGATGACATTTGGTTTAGCGCAAAGTGTGTACTTTATTAGCTACAATCTTTATTTTGCTCGTTTTTATATTGCCTTGCCGTTTTTTGCGACAGGTTTATTAAGTGGTTTAATTTTATACTTTTTTGCACGTTATAATGCCGCTAAACGTCAGAAGCTGCAGTTACTTGGCATGCTTAGCTTTTCGTTATTACCTTTTTTGTTGCTGTTAAACCCTAACCTAGATACTGCCACTGTGCTAAATGGCTTAACCTATGTGGGCTTAATTATGAGTTCAGTACGGGTTATGCCACAAACCTATAAAACACTGCGAACAGGGAATATTAGTAACCTTAGTGCGCGCTATTTTAGTTTGCAATTTATAGCAGGTATCTGTGGTTTGTTTGCAGAGCTAGCCATGCCAGTGCAAAGTACTTCGCATATATTAATGTTTATTATGATATTGCTAACTAATGCGCTGCAATTTGCGTGTATGCAGTATTATCGCGTACGTCCTGTGTTGGCATAAAATTATAGTGACCGTTAATTTCATTTGTGGCACTTTGAGTGACCAATAAATAAAAAGTGCCCACTATGAAATTAACTATCCATCAAATCGATGCGTTCAGCAGTGAACTGTTTAAAGGTAATTATGCTGCCGTGATCCCACTAGAGTCTTGGCTTAGTGATGATCTTATGCTGAATATAGCTTCGGAAAACAACGTGTCTGAAACCGCTTTTACTTGTCAGTCGGCAGATGGAAGCTTTGCGATACGTTGGTTTTCGCCATTAATGGAGATTGATTTTTGCGGCCATGCTACTTTAGCAGCGGCCTATGTGCTTTGTGAGCAACATAGTATATCGCAGGTGCGCTTTAGCGCAGAGGCGGTGGGCAAACTGATTGTTAATAAAAATAACGATGGCAGCTTTGCTATGACCTTTCCTAAACAAGCCCCTGAAGAGGTTCAGCTTATCCCTGATGCTTTATTAGCTGGCCTGTCTATACAACCTGTTAAAGTGCTGCAAAACCGCCAAGCTTATTTTGCTATTTATGATAATGAGCAGCAGGTTGTAGATCTGAAAACAACCAATGAACAACTAAAAAAATTAGCCCCATTAGATGTGGTTGCAACAGCACCGAGTGTTAAGTATGACTTTATTTCTCGTTATTTTTGGCCTGCCAGTGGGGGTGATGAAGACTTTGTAACCGGCTCAATTCATACTGGGCTTGCCCCTTATTGGGCAGGGCAGTTTGGAAAAAATTCTCTCAGTGCTTATCAAGTCTCACAACGAGGTGGGAAGCTACACTGTGAAGTGGGCAATACAACAGTGACATTAACGGGTCATGCCGTAAGGTACCTTAAAGGCACTATTTACCTTTGAGTTAGTGTAAAAAAGGCCACGTAAAACGTGGCCTTGGTTTACTCAGTGTTATTTACGCTTCTAGCGCTTTGCTAATTAAGCGATCGATATACTTTTTATGTGCTTTGGTTGCGGTGTCTGCACCCCATGCAACATCTTGATCGGCTATTTGAGTTAGCTGATATAGCGCAGCTGTTTTTGCTAAGTTATCGTATTTACTTGCTTTTTTTAAGCCTGCAATTGCAATAAGCTGATTTACGTATTCAATCTGTAAATTATGACTGATCGAATTAGCATTTTTACTATCAACAAAAATACTTGCAGTTAAATCCCCCATAAATTGCGTAAGGGTGTATTCATTACCATATAAAGCGGTATCTGAAATACGCAGTAACACAGCAGGATGCAGTAGTTGCGCTAAGACACCTTTTTGCATGCCTAAAATCATTTTATGCGGTTTAGGGTCTTCGTTTTTACCGTAATGATTAAACCCACGACGCTGCTGCTGCATAAAGTTATACAATGGCTGCATGCTTTGCAGTACATTTGGAGCAAACACATACTCAGCTAAAATAGCCATTGCTTGGGTTTGACGCTCAAGTGGTACCGGTGTAAAAGGCTTTGCTGCATTTTCATCGCCCACGACGGCACGCTCTACATAAACCCCTCCAATTTGACGAGATACCACACCTGCCTGCGCACGGTATTGGCCAAATAGGCTGTTAGCAGAAGTAACAAGCTGTTGGTAAGACTCGCCTTTTACTGTAGCTTTGTCTTTAAGTTCAGAAAATAGTGTATTGATCAGTGCCATTCTATCTGCACCATAAGCTGCAGGGTTAGACGATAAATCGCCAATCATCACGCGAGGGTCTATATGGCGACCTGGTGCACGCATATCGTCGGCATCGTTACCAAAGGCCAGTGCATGTTCGCTTGAGCGAGCGAGTATTTTATCAAGACGAGCTTGTTCTGCTGCTTCATCTTTAAGAGCTGCGCTGTAGCCGTAGTTTATTGCCCAATCATCGTATGGACCGGGTTTAGTTTGGAAGATATCGCCTTGAGTCACACCTGTTGGCGCTATATTTGCTGGCGCATAGTCCATTACTGAGCCGGTTACTATACCTTGGGTTTTACTTTTGTCGTGAACTTCTTTCTCATCCCACAAAATAGAAGATTTCATGTTGTGATTGAGACCTAGAGTATGCCCTACTTCATGTAAAACCAGCTGGGTTAAGCCTTGGCGTAACATTTCAGTATCTTCAATATCAGCGCCATTTGCTAAGCCTTTTGCAAGTATTAGGTTTTGTTGTAACTCATGACCTAAAGAGCAATTAAGCTCAGTGTTGCTTCCAGGTTGTGTATGGCTCATAGTGCCTTGAGTATAAAGCGTATCGTATATCCAGCGGTTTTTCATAAATACAAACTCAAGCATGATGTCTGAGCCTAAAATTTCACCGGTTAGCGGGTTAGCTAATGCTGGCCCATACCCACCAAAAGGTGGCTTAGGTGATGAAGTCCAGCGCAGTACATTATAGTTAATGTCACCAGCATCCCAATCGGCATCATCAGGTTGTACTTTTACTTCTATTGCATTTTTAAAGCCTGCCTTTTCAAATGAGCTATTCCAAGCAAGTACGGCGTCACGTACTGTATCTCGCCACTCAACAGGCGTAGTATTTTCTATCCACCAGGTAATCGGCTTTACTGGCTCTGAAAGTGCTGCGTTTGGATCTTTCTTTTGTAGGTCCCAGCGCTTTATTACATCTTGGTATGGTGCCCAGTCAGTTGATGTCATTTTATCAAACTGATTGGTGAAATAACCAATGCGCGCATCATCAAAACGAGGTTGGTAGCTATTATCAGGTAAAGCTACAAATGAGTGCTGAACTTTTACTGACACGCTTCGTGGATCGCTTATCGCACCTGAGCCTCGAACGGTTGGGCTACTATTAGTAAATACATAGTCAACCACCACATCTAGATTGTTAGGGTAAGGACGCTGTTTGATGATACGTGATTTTTTATCATCTAATTTACCTACTTTAAAACGCTTTTTAGCATTTTTATCGTTCGGATTAGGCGTTGGTGATACTTTATGCAGTGCTTCACTTAAAAATAGCTTGTTAACATTAAAGGCTATTTTACCTTCTTCTTGCTTTTCTATTTTTATACTTGCAAGTACCGCTTCGCTAATGTTTGCCTCGCTGGCTTTAGCTAGCGCGCTATTTTCGTTAAATAAGTAACGCGGGGTTTTACTAACAATATCGATACGATCAAAGTACTTTCTAAATTCAATTAACTTTGTTTCACGGTACGCGCCACGAAAATGACCCGCATCAGTCGCACCATCAATGGTATGTGCAAAATAAACAAAAGGGGTATCGAGCTGTGACTCGTTAATTACCATTAGGTGGTCACCGGTTTTTTCATCTTGGTAAAGATTAAAAATGCCAGCAAATTCGGTTTGGCCTTTAATCATTTCACTTAATGTTTGTGGCTTTTTTTCTTCTTTTTTTTCTGCAGCAACAGTATAGCTACTGCCAAGCGCTATACTAAGCGCCAAGGTAAGTGTGGTTAATTTCATAATTTGTCTTTTGTCGTTGTTAATGTAATTTTACTGTACGGTTTGTCATGCCGTTTCGTACAGTATCGTTCCTAAATACTACCCCAAAGTGATTAGCTTTATGATTTATAATGGTAAAAATTTGTAACAATACATTTATGAAGCGACTCAGTGAGGCTTTTTATTGATTTATACTTCACTGCATAAGACCTAACCTATACTTTTTTGTAACAGTTGCTTACAAATGTCACGTTAATGTTTCATTAAGCTTTGGTATCATGGTGTTAATAGTAATTTGGGAGTAATAAACAGATGCAAGGTAATGTACTTAGGTGGATTTTTCCGTTCGTAGCATTAACATTAGGTGTGGTTGGTTTTGCTGCAATTAATGCGATTGCAAAAGAGTCAGATAAAAAAGAAGTCATAGACACTCGTCCAACGGTGCAGGTTGAAGCTGTTTCCGCTAACAATCATCAAGTTATCATTAATAGTTATGGTGAAGTGCAGCCGCTAGAAAATACCCAGCTTTCAGCGCAAGTATCCGGTGAGGTAGTTAGCTGGCATCCAAGCTTTGTGGCCGGTGGGGTCGTGGGTCGCGGCGAAATCTTATTTACAATTGAAAAAGATAACTACGAAGCAGCAGTACTGCAAGCCGAGGCTGAACTTGCCCGCGCGCAAGCGATGTTAATTGAAGAGCAAGCGCAAGCTAAAGTAGCAGAAGACGAAGCAAAACGTTTCCCAAATAAAGCGCGTACAGATTTATTTTTACGCAAACCACAAGTATTGAGTGCGCAGGCATCGGTTAAATCGGCCCAAGCTGCATTGAAACGGGCACAACGCGATTTAGATAATTGTGAAGTGAGCGCACCATACGATGCATTAGTCGTGAGTCGTAACGTAGGTGTTGGCCAGTTTGTCACTATGGGCGCTCAAGTTGCCGAGCTGAATAATATTGAAACCGCTGAAGTGATTATTCCGATCGCTGGCTTTGACAGTGTGTTTTTACCTGAGCGTGTTAAAGGGGTAACTGCAACGGTTATTAAAACAGGATTAAATGGGTTTACTCGCCAAGCAGTAATAGATCGCGATTTAGGGATTGTTGATAACGCGACTCGCATGAGCAGTTTAGTAGTAAGAATTGAAGATCCTTATGGGCTTACTAATCAGCAGCCTGCAATTAAATTTGGCACTTATGTACAAGTAAACTTTGCTGGCACTATGCTCAATAACATTTATCGTTTACCGCAAGAGTTAGTAAATAACCAAACCGTGTGGGTAGTCAATGATGAGCAACAGCTAGAGCCGCGTAAGGTGAAAGTAATTCGTGAAGAAGGTGAATACTTCTATATCAGTGATGGCTTAGAAGCCAACGACAAGCTTGTTACTACCTTGCCGGAATATCCACAAAAAGGAATGGCAGTAAAAATAGCCGGTTTAACAGAGACTAAAAGTACAGATGCAGCAGAAAACGCATCCACTGAAAAACTTTAAGGTAGGGTGAGTTATGAATAACAAAGAACAGCCCAATACAACCAAACAAACAGGGTTAATTGCTTATTTTGCTAACAACTCTGTTGCTGCCAATTTGATGATGTTTTTTATCATTGTCATGGGGCTTATAAGCTACTTTACCATTCAGCGACAAATGTTCCCCAATATAGAAGTTAACTATATTACGGTGAATGCAAACTACCCTGGGGCGTCGCCACAGGAAATTGAAGAAAGCATCTTAATAAAAATTGAAGAGTCGTTAAAAGATATAACTGAGATAAAAAAAGGGGTGTATCGCGCTTTTCGTAATGGTGGTTCTGCCAGCCTTGAAATTAATACTGACGCAGAGCTCACCGACGTTCTCGATAAGGTCAAGCTGCGAGTAGATGGTATTGCAACTTTTCCAGCGGGAATGGAGCCGGTTACCATTAGCCAAATAGAGTTTCGCCAAGATGTAATTGGTATGACGCTCGTTGCCGACCTTCCGCTAAATGAACTTAAGCCAATCGCAAATCAGGTTGAAGATGAATTATTGCAGTTATCGAATGTATCTTTAGTGGTAAATGATGTGCCACTGGATGAAATTGCCATAGAAATAGAGCCCGACACACTTCGCCAATATAATTTAACCTTATCGGATGTAGCGAACGCGGTACGTCGTTATTCGGCTAATTTTTCGGCGGGACAACTAAAAACTGATGCTGGTGTTATTTCGGTTCGAGTAGAAAATCAGTTTTATTCTGGTGAAGAGTTTAGGCAAATTCCGGTAAAAATTGGCGCGAACGGTGCCAAAGTGTTGCTACAAGATATTGCTACCATCAAAGATCAGTTTGTTGAAGGTGAGCGTTACTTTAAATTTAATGGCGAAAACGCGGTTTATTTGTCGGTAAAAGCCACCGAAGATCAAAACATTATTCCGGTGGCCGATTCAGTTAAAGCGTATATTGATCAAAAAAATAAAGAGCTGCCATTGGGTGTTCGTATAGAGCCACTAATGGACTTTACTTATTACCTAAATGCACGCTTAGATATGATGAAAGCTAATTTGCTGCAAGGTGCAATTTTAGTTGCTCTTATGCTCTCGTTATTTTTACGTTTTAAGCTTGCACTGTGGGTAATGATTGGTTTACCAGTGTGCTTTTTAGGTGCGATGATGCTGATGCCATTATTTGGTATCACGATTAATATTGTGTCTTTATTTGCCTTTATTATGGTGCTGGGGATTGTGGTGGACGATGCCATTGTTATAGGTGAAAGTGCCTACACCGAAATAGAAAAAAAAGGCGGTGGTGTTGTTAATGTGGTTAATGGCGCCAAACGAGTGGCAACCCCTGCTACCTTTGGTGTACTAACAACCATTGCTGTGTTTGCGCCATTTACGCTTTCAAGCGGCCCTGAAAGTTCCTTTTTTATAGGTATTTCAGTGGTGGTAATTTTATGCCTAATATTTAGCTTGATTGAATCTAAGCTGATATTACCGGCACACATTGCGCATACTCACTTTTCTCCTATTAACCCTGACGGTTGGCGAGCGCGCTTTAATAAGCGCTTTTTTGGTTTTGTAAATGGGCCGTATAGGCAGTTTATTGTTACTTGTATAAAGTGGCGTTGGACGGTGCTATTTAGTTTTGTTGCGCTATTAATTTTTACCTTTGCGTTAATATCGTCTAATCAGGTGAGAATGATCCCATCACCTAAAGTGCCGCATGACTTCCCGCAAATTAATCTTGAGATGAACGATAACGTATCAGACATCCAAACGATTAATGCTATTCGCCAAATCGAAGCCATGGTACTTGAAATAGATAAGCAAACAGCGCGCGAAGAAGGGCAAAAAATGATTCGCGATGTATTGGTATTTAATCAAGGTCGTACAGAGGCGCAACTACTAGCGCCATTGGTTGATGAAGATTTACGCCCTTATAATGCCTTTGAGCTTTCGCGCCGCTGGCGTGAAGCTATGCCAAATATTGCAGGTGTTAAATCGTTAACTATTCAAGATGATGTAGGCGGTGGAGGCGGCGGTAGTGGCGGTGAGTTCGGCTATTTACTGTATGGCTCTGACATTGATACATTGAATGAAGCCGGGCGTCGCTTTATTGGATTATTGCAGCAACAAGAAGGCTTATTCGACATAAGCTCTACCATTGACCCTGCTAGCAAAGAAGTACAAATGAGCTTAAAACCAGTCGCTTTTGACTTAGGGTTAGATTTGGCCTCAATTGCAAATCAAGTAGGTGCGAGTTTTTATGGTGGCGAGGCGCAACGTGTTATTCGCCGCGGTGAAGAAGTGCGGGTGATGGTACGTTACCCTAAACTTACCCGTGAAGCGTTTTCATCGCTTAAACACGCGGTTATCACCACGCCACAAGGTAGGGAAGTGCTGTTAGGAGATGTGGTTGAGCTAACTGAAACCCCTGGTATTAGTTATATTCGTCGTGAAGGCGGTTATCGTACTGTTTATGTGTATGGCAACATAGACGAAGAAGTAATTGAGCCAGGCGAAGTGGTTAAGCAAGTAAAAGAAAATCTACTACCACAATTGTTGGACGAATATCCGAGCGTTAAGTCAGAACTAGGTGGCGCAATTGAAGAGCAGCAGGCACAAGCCGATGAGCAGTTACTGTTTTTTGCTGGTGGTATGATTTTAGTTTATATATTACTGGCCGTGCCACTAAAAAGTTACTCACAACCATTAATTGTAATGT
Organism: Pseudoalteromonas sp. S1610; assembly: GCF_005887465.1. Classification (GTDB taxonomy): domain Bacteria; phylum Pseudomonadota; class Gammaproteobacteria; order Enterobacterales; family Alteromonadaceae; genus Pseudoalteromonas; species Pseudoalteromonas undina. The sequence goes on from NZ_PNDI01000052.1 coordinate 28,937, forward strand.
CGGTTATTCCATTTAGTCTAACGGGGGCAATATGGGGGCATTTTTGGTTTGGCTTAGATATTAGCTTAATGTCGGGCTTTGGTTTAATTGCCGCAGCAGGGGTTGTTATTAATGACTCATTAGTTATGACTGATTTTATTAATCAGGCGCGTCGTGCTGGTATTAGTATAAAAGATGCGGTTATTGAGGCAGGCTGTGCACGCTTTAGGCCGATACTACTTACCTCAATTACTACCTTTGCCGGCGTATTACCGATTATGTTTGAAACCAGTCTACAAGCTAAGTTTGTAATACCTATGGCGGTAGCACTTGGTTTTGCGGTTATGTTTGCAACACTGATCACCCTTATTTTGGTACCGTGTTTGTATATTATTTTAACCGATATAGGCGCTCTAATTAAACGCCCTTTCGCAAGTAAAAAGGTGAGTGTAAGTTAACATCACACATATCATGCAGTTAAATAAAAAAGCTAACCGTTAAAGCGGTTGGCTTTTTTTATTTTTATGATTCTATACTTAAGTATTGTTTTTAAACTTCAGTTACATTCTTTTGTTTGATTGTTGTGACGTTGCTGATTACAATGGTTGATGTTGGTTAACGCATATTAGCCTACGAGCTAGTTTGCCTGTTGTAAGCCATATGATATGGGCGAGACGTTTGACTCTTTAAGGTGTTGCAGTGTTTATACATTCATCATTAACGTGTGGAGAATGGTTAACTATTGGTTGTCTTGGGCTGGATCAGTATAGCCAGCTATTTGTTGGTGATACGGTTAGTGTGAACTTTTACGATGAGCATGGCGAATTAACTCAGCTAGCGTTTGATTATGAAATACTTTCCCCTGAACAGGGAGAACCCCATGCTTGGAGTTTACTGGTAGTTGAGCATATTAATATGCATATTCCACTGGTGTGCGCTGGCAGAATGACAGAGCAAGGATTGGTTGTTGCGTATCGACATAACAAAATATTTGCACTTGAAAGCAGTGGTATTTGTAGCGCAGTGGTCCATTTTAATCGCGCTGAAAAAAATAAAAAATTAATTGCTGTAAATAGCCTTGGATACGACGCAATTTATCCTCAAAATGGCGATATGTATAGTGCGGGCACCAAAGTATTACAGCCAAAAACTGGGCATATATACCAGTGTAAGGCATGGCCATTTAGCGAATTTTGCCGTGTAGATGAGCATAACACTATGTTTGAGCCTGGCGTTGGCGAGAGCTGGACTATGGCTTGGCAGCAAATACAGTAAATCAACTTCCCTTAGGTATAACGACAACAATAAAATTCACGTAGTTTTTAGTTATCGAATTTATACCGCTTTAGCCCACTCAACTATGAGTGGGCTTTTTTATTTTTATGATAAACTGGCCGCCATTGTTATTTTTTAAGCGGTTTTTTTGTGTCTTCTTCTGATTATTCTTTAAGCTTATTGCCTAATTTTCCTATTGCTAAAAAGCAACCTTATGCGCTTACAACTCACGCAAAAACACGCAGTGATGATTATTATTGGATGCGCGATGATGAACGAAAAAGTGCCGAAATACTCGCGCATTTAGCACAAGAAAACGCTTATTGTGATGAGCAATTAGCCGCTATTAAGCCATTACAAAGTGCATTATTTGAAGAGCTTAAAGGCCGTATTGTAAAAGATGATAACACTGTACCGGTAAAAGACGGCCAGTATTGGTATCACTCAGAGGTTCGCGGAGATGATGAATATGCACGCCATTATCGCAGTAGCAGTATGGCAATGGCTAATAAAGTGTTGCTACTTGATGTGAATGAACTTGCTAACGGCTATGAGTTTTATGAGCTAGGGGAAGTGGCGCTGAGCCCCAGTGAGCAATTAATGGCATACTCTGAGGATACCGACGGCAGACGTATTTACACTGTTCGCTTTAAAGATTTAAACAACGATAAAATGCTCGACGATGTACTTGAAAATACCGAGGGGCAGGTTGTTTGGGCGAACGACAATAAAACCGTATTTTATGTAAAAAAGGATTTAAAAACCTTATTGGGTTATCAAGTTTTTAGACATGAGCTAGGGAGTGAGCAAGACCAAGATGTGTTGGTATATGAAGAGCAAGACAGTAGCTTTTTTATGGGGTTGGGTAAAAGTCGTGATGAAAGCTTAATTATTATCGATTTAGCAAGCACAGAAACTAACGACATGTGGATACTTGATGCCAATCAACCCCATGGCGAATTTACTGCTTTAATGCCGCGTGAAGAGGGCCATGAATTTGATATTGATAAGCTCGGTGATACTTTTTATATAGTGACTAACTGGCAGGCTAAAAACTTTAGATTAATGACCGCGACAAGCAATACCATTGCTGATAAAAACCAGTGGCAAACACATACCCCTCATCGTGAAACTGTATTATTAGAAGGCGTTGAACTATTTAACGACTTTTTAGTGCTTAGCGAGCGCGAACAAGGCCAAGCACGCTTTGTTGTGGTTAATCAAAACGCCGAGCGAATGAACCTTGAGTTTGATGATCCTTGTTATTACGCTGCTATTGCCATGAACCCAGAGCCAAATGTAGCTCATGCACGCATTTACTATTCGAGCTTAACGACTCCCGGCTCGCTTTATAATGTTGATTTAACTACCGGTGAAAAAACCTTACTTAAACAACAAAAAGTACTTGGTGATTTTAACGCAGGAGACTATCAGTCAGAGCGACTCATGGTCAGCGCTCGTGATGGGATAAAAGTACCGGTGTCGTTGGTTTATCGTAAAGATAGTTTTAAACAAGATGGTTCAAATCCGTTATTTCAATATGGCTATGGCGCGTATGGGATCACCATAGATCCAAGCTTTTCAAGTACATCACTGAGTTTACTCGACCGTGGTTTTGTTTATGCAATTGCGCATGTGCGTGGTAGTGAAATGCTAGGGCGTTCATGGTACGAACATGGTAAAAAACAGCATAAACAAAATAGCTTTAATGACTTTATAGATGTAACCAAAGCGCTCACTGAGCAAGGGTACGGCAACAAAAGTAAAGTGTTTGCCTCTGGTGGCAGTGCTGGGGGGTTATTAATGGGAGCTGTGGTAAATCAAGCGCCTGAACTTTACTGTGGAGTGGGCTGCCATGTGCCATTTTTAGATGTGCTCACCACCATGTTAGATGAAAGCATTCCGCTTACAACAAATGAGTATGATGAATGGGGTAACCCAAACGACCCCTATTTTTACGAGATTATTGAAGCGTATTCACCGTACGACAATATTAGTGCGCAACACTACCCCAATATATTGGTGACGACCGGCTTGCACGACTCACAAGTACAGTATTGGGAACCAATGAAATGGGTGGCTAAAATGCGTGAATATAAAACCGATGATAATATTTTAGTGTTTAAAACCGACATGGATGCAGGGCATGGTGGGGCATCGGGTCGCTTTAAGAGCTTAGAAGAAAAAGCGCTAGAAATGGCCTTTTTTATCGCTTTGTCATAGCCAGTATATGATTATCACAAAAAAGCCTCAGTCATAACTGAGGCTTTCTATTTTTTAAAATAACTTAATCTAGGTAGGCTTTTAACATCCACACTAGTTTTTCTTGCTCTTTAATGTAGTCACTCATTAATGACGCGGTACCTTCATCATCAGCTTCAGCGGCTTGTGCAAGAATATCGCGCTGCATTTTAATTAAGCTGCTGTATCCGGCAAGTAAGTTCTCTACTGCGGTTACTCCATCGCTGATCCCTTTTGCTTCTTTAATTTCACTTACTTCTAAGTAATCTGAAAACGCATGTAGCGGTGCACCATCAAGCGTTAAAATACGTTCTGCGATTTCATCTACTTTTAATAGTAGTAAGTTATAAATTTCTTCAAACTTTAAATGTAATTCAAAAAAGTTTCGGCCTTTAATATTCCAGTGAAAACCGCGCGCATTCATATATTGAATTTGATAGCTGCTTAAAAGCGTATTCAGTGACTTAATAATATCTTCACTTTTTGTACTGTTTAAACCAATTGCATTTACTTGCGACATACCTTGCTCCTTAAATAACCGTTTTTATGAATTTTCACATATTGCTCAGTAAAATAAGTATTGCTCATAATCGTCTATGGATAAAATCGTTTATACATATTGATGCCATAGCTAAAAGCTATCAGCGTATCTGTGGTTTTATAAATAAGTTAACTAACGCTGTTCAATAGATATGGGTTGTGTTTATAAAAATACTACCTTGAGCAGCGAAATTGTTTATTTTGTGAGTACAAAATATGATCTAAAACAAGCTTTTGAAAGGCTCAGCACAGACTTATTTTATTTATTGATTTAGGTCAAAAAACGCGCACAAGTAAAGCGCATAATCAATATAACCCAACTTGATAGAGAGTACTTTATTAAGTTAAGGGGCTACTTGATTAGATGCGGAGAGAAATAATGGAAGCTAAAACACGTAAAGAGAATAAAGCTGAACTCATCGTTATTGGTATTGCTTTGGTCGCGTTTGTTGTTGGATTAGTTGCGCACTTAGCGGGTGCGAGTTTTGCAAACTCTGATACCTTTGGTTATATCGCTGCACCCATGCCGCTGGTGTTAGGTATTATATTTTTGATCAGCTATAAAGTGGCCGCTGCAGCTGAGGACTAAATGTCCTCGTTCAAGCGCTCAAGAATATAATTAACGACTTGGCGAGAGTAAATCATACTGGTATGGCTTAAATGAAACACCTTGTGTTCAGCCATACCTTTGAGCTTGGTTTCATCTAGTAATACGGTGCCATCAGAGCGGCTGCCTTTTACAATGAGTGGCATTAAGCCAATCGGTAAGTCGCCGGCAATGCTATATAGCTTGGCTTTAAAAGGCCAATCACCATTTTTTGAGAGTAAAAATTCAACACTATTTTTTAATAATAGCTCAAACCCTTTTTGTTGCATTTTCTCAGCAATATGACTGCCAGTATGTGGCGTACCTAAGGTGATCACCTTTTCAACATGGTGACTTGGCGCTGAGTTTGCTTCTAAGTAGGCGCGGGCAACTAAGCCTCCCATGGAGTGGCAGACTAAAGCAGAAGGCTCATTGCTAATAAACTCATCTATTTGCGTAAAAATAGCATCTCGATTAGGGTCTCGAGTATTGTAGGTTAAGTTTAAAACTTTAACCCCCGACTCTTCTAGACGCGAACATAACGGGCGCATAACCAAGCCAGACATATACAAGCCATGTAAAACAATAACGCGTTTAACTTTCATACGCCCCCAAATACCAATTTTATTAAAAACATGATCATTCTAGCGTATTAAATAATCCGCTACCTGCGTTAAAAATTATTTATATAGAGCAACTATATGTCATCATTTTCGCCTTGTTATCGACTTATTTCTTTGTCGCTATAATAGATAACTAATTTAATGCAATTGGTATAACCTATTCTAATTACATTAATTGCTGAGGTTTTATCTCAATGTTAGTGGTGTCGGTATTAACCCAAACTTCACCATCTTGAATGGTAATAGCCAATTTAATATTACGATCAACCAACGCAGCTAATAACTGAGTAGCAGCATAATCAAGGCTAAAAATGCTTAAGTTTTTAAACTCGTACAATTTAGGCTGATGCTTTTGCCACCAAATAGCTTGGTTATTCTCGCCATAGGTATATAAAACTACTTTTTTAGCTTTATTACAGGCTTTTTTGAGGCGTTTTTCATCAGGTAGCCCCAGCTCAATCCACAGCTCTATCTCTTCGCTGTAATTGACATGCCAAAGCTCCGGCTCATCATCAGCACATAAACCTTTAGTAAACTCTAATCCATCACAGCTATTAAGTGCAAACGCTAGTAAGCGGATCATCAAGCGCTGCTCAGTTTCTGAAGGGTGTTGTGCCAAGGTTAAATTAAAGTCTTGGTATACGTGACGGTCCATATCGCTAAGCGATAGTTGCGCTTTAATAATGGTAGATTTGAGAGCCATGATATCTAATCTGAAAAAATTTGCGCCAGTATAGCGCAATTAAATGAATTGCCAGTTAAAATAGCTACAAATTATATGTTAGGAGTTAAAAATGGCTATCCAGTGGTTCCCTGGGCACATGAATAAAGCCCGAAATGAAATTAAAGAAATAATGCCACAAATGGATGTGATCATTGAAGTGCTAGATGCGCGCATTCCTTACAGTAGCGAAAACCCGATGGTGGCTACCCTGCGTGAAGGTAAGCCGGTCATCAAAATTCTCAATAAAGCCGATTTAGCTGATCCTAAAATGACGCAAACCTGGAAAGACTATTTTGAGCAAGAAAATGGCGTAAAAGCCATTGCATTTGGTAACGATAAAGCGGCTGAAGTGCATCGTATTAATGAGCTATGTAAAAAGTTAGTGCCGCATAAAGTTGGTGCCGATAAGCAAATTAAAGCCATGATAATGGGGATTCCAAACGTAGGTAAATCTACGCTTATTAATGTGCTTGCTGGGCGTATAGTGGCTAAAACAGGTAACGAGCCTGCAGTAACTAAGGCGCAGCAACGTATTAAGCTTGATGATGGCATTATGCTTTATGATACGCCAGGGATGCTGTGGCCAAAAGTAGAAAACGAAAACTCAGGTTATCGTTTAGGCGCAACCGGTGCGATACGTGATACCGCTATTGAGTACGAAGAAGTAGCAAGTTACACCGCTGAGTATTTATTGCATGCTTATCCTGAGCTTTTAAAAGCACGTTATAAGTTAGATGAGCTACCAGAAAGTGATTGGGAGTTTGTTGAAATGGCGGGTAAAAAACGCGGCTGTATTCGCGGTGGTAACCAAATCGATACGTATAAAATGTCAGAAATTCTAATTAATGAATTACGAGATGGTATTATTGGCCGTATCACCATGGAAACACCTACCATGCGTGAAGAGGAAGAAATAATGGTGGCTGGATTGCGCGCTGCTGCAGAGGCTAAAAAGCAAGCCAAAGAAGAAGAGAAAAAACAACGCCGAGCACGTGCACGAAAAAACCGCCGTTAATTTTTAAAGCGTAGGTAAAGCCTTACGCATTAAATTACAGACATAAAAAAAGCCCGTAAGGGCTTTTTTAGTTTCATATCTACCGTCACCGATATGAGCAATGTAGCAAGTAAATGAGTAGGGCGGAAACAGGTCATAAACAGCAAGGGGCGTTGTGGTTTATAACAGGTTTCCATAGCTGTTAACGTGCGCCACACGTTTGTTTCAGGGTCGAGAAACACATGAATTTTCCGTCACAAGAAGCAATGTACCGCCTTCTTGTTGATAGTGATTATCAGTTAGATTTGAGTGGCTGTCAACACCTTAATGCAAATAATTCTCATTAACTTCAGGTTGGTTTTATATTAAATTACAGGCATAAAAAAAGCCCGTAAGGGCTTTTTTAGTTTCATATCAACCGTCACCGATATGAGCAATGTAGCAAGTAAGTAATAGACGATTATCTGCAATCAATATCAAGGGGCGTTGTGATTAATAACAGATAATCTTGGCTTTAACGTGAGCCACACGTTGTTTCAGGGTCGAGAAACAAATGAACTTTACCGTCACAAAAAGCAATGTACTTCCTTCTTGTTGAGATTGATTATCAGTTAGATCTAAATAACTGTCAATACCCAAATGCAAATAATTCTTATTTTAATTTTTTGTTCATTTATAGCACTAAAGTAAGGGCTGATTTTTGCTGCATTTCTCCTTATGCTAAGTTAAGTATTATAAAAATAATAACAAGAACAAAAATATGTTTTCTATTTGGTTTATTAGCCTTATTGCCGTGGTGTACCTAGGAGTATTATTTGCAGTTGCGGGGTGGGCAGATAGGCGAAAGGTGCTGCCATTTAAAGGCATGATTTATGGTCTGTCATTAGGTGTATATTGTACCTCATGGGCTTTTTATGGCACAACTGCGCAAGCCGCAAGTAATGGTTGGTGGTTAGCACCAACTTATGCCGGCACTATTATATTATTTATTTTTGGCTGGCAATTGTATTGCCGTATTGCACATATTTGTCGACAACAAAAACTCACGTCATTGGCTGATTTTATTGCTACGCGATATGGGCAGTCGTCAAGTCTGTCAGGGCTGATCTCACTTATTTCAGTAATAGCGATTGTGCCGTATATTTCTCTTCAGCTAAGTGCAACTGCGCAGAGCATCAACTTAGTCACCGACCGAGCCCCTACTCAAAGTAACCAAGTGTGGGCTGATAGTACGTTTTATATCACTTTATTACTGGCTTTATTTGCGATTTTATTTGGTGCCCGAAGGCTTAAACCTAGCGAGCATAACCCTGGACTAATCGCCAGTATTGCCTTTGAATCAATAGTAAAGTTACTGGCTTTTATTGGGGTGGGTTTATATGTCTGTTTTGTTTTATTTGATAGCCCAGTTGCACTCTACGAGCAAGCACTAGCGCTAAATATACCTAATCAAGTTGCGGCAACTCAAAGCCCTGTTTATGTATATGTTGCGCATACTTTTTTAGGGATACTGGCAACGCTATGTTTACCACGCCAGTTTCATATGAGCTTTATTGAAAATAACAATAATAATGAACTGGCTACCGCTCGGTGGTTATTTCCGCTTTATTTATTGGCCATTAATTTATTTATATTACCCATTGCTTATGCGGGGCTGGTTTACTTTAACGGCAATAGTGTAGGTCAAGATACCTTTGTATTAGCGTTGCCAATGGCGGCAGACAATAGCGGGGTAACCTTACTTGCCTTTTTAGGTGGCTTTTCGGCGGCTACCAGTATGGTAATCGTCTCGTCAATTGTGTTGTCGGTGATGATCACTAACGATTTTATCAATCAGTTTATCTTACGTCGTTCACAGTTAACTTCAAGTAGCCGAGGGCTAGATAAAAATCACTTGCTGCATGCGCGTAAAATAGTGATTGTGCTGATATTGTTACTTAGCTATTTCACTCATAGAGTGCTTGCAGAAACTACCACGCTAGCCAGTGTTGGGCTAATGTCGTTTACCTTGGTGGCACAATTTGCTCCTGCGATGATCATTGGTTTGTGGTGGCGACACGCATCGTGTCGTGGTGCACAGTTTGGGATTTTAAGCGGCTTTGTTATTTGGGGGTACACTCTATTACTACCGAACTTGGCTAGTGGCTTAGGCAGCCAAAGCAGTTGGTTAGTTGAAGGGCCGTGGAATATTAAGTGGTTGGCTCCAACTGATTTATTTTCATTGGGTTTAGAAAGTATAAGCCAATCATTACTATTGTCGTTAGGGGTTAATACACTAGTGTATTTGCTTGTACCACTATTTAGCCGTGCAACGCTTGCTGAGCGTCTGCAAAGCAATAAGTTTATTTCACAATTAAACGACTCGCGATTAAACACTGCATTACAGCCACTCAATTATGAAGACCTAGGTGCATTATTACAGCGTTTTGCTGAAAAAGACGCGAGCCACTCTTTAGTGCAGCAGTATTTCCCACATGAAAAAAGCCAATGGAAGCGGATTGCTAATGTTGAGCTTGAGTTATTAGTTGAGCGTGAAATGTCAGCGGTTATTGGTGGCGCATCAGCACGGCTAATTTTAGATGTAGCGAAAAATGAGCAGCGTCAGCCTTTAGAACAAGTCGCCGAGTTTGTAGATGAAGCTAGCCAAGTACTTAAATTTAATCGTGATTTGCTGCAATCTACCATTGAAAATATTCAGCAAGGCATTAGCGTAGTTGATAGGGAACTTCGTTTGGTAGCCTGGAATCAAGGTTATAAGCAGATGTTTAATTATCCTGAAAGTGCTTTGTATATAGGCCGACCTGTTGCCGATATTATTCGCTTTAACGCTGAGCGAGGCTTATTTCGTGGTGAGGATATTAATACTGAAGTTGATAAGCGTTTAGCGTATTTAAAGCAAGGTAGTGCTTATAAATATCAGCGTGCTCACAACGATGGGCGAGTATTTGAAATGCAAGGTAACCCTTTACCTGGCGGTGGATTTGTAACGACCTATACCGACATAAGTGAATTTGTAAAACAACAAAAAGCGCTAACACAAGCTAATTTAAGTCTTGAAGAACAAGTGGCTACGCGAACTGCGGCATTAACACAGGCTAACCAAGCGCTTTCTAAAGCTAAGCAAGTAGCAGAGCAAGCAACAGTAAGTAAAACGCGTTTTTTTGCCGCAGCGAGTCACGATTTATTGCAGCCATTTAATGCAGCAAGTTTGTTTTGCTCGCTGATGAACGAAAAAGCTCAAGATACTGAGCTTAAAGAGCTAGCCATGAATATTAAAAATTCATTAGGCAGTGCGGAAGAGTTACTTTCAAGTATTTTGGAATTAACTAAGCTCGATTCGGGCTCGTTTAAAGTACAGCTAACGGAATTTAATGTGAGTAGTTTAATAGAGCCATTGCGTAATGATTATTTAGCTCTTGCTCAAGAAAAAGGCCTCAGCTTTGTTGTTGAGTCGTGTGAAGCGCGAATTTACACAGATAAAGCATTACTTAAGCGTGTACTAAGAAACTTACTAAGTAATGCGATTCGCTACACTGAGCACGGTGAAGTACGCTTAAGAGTCTTACTTGATGAACGCCATGTGTCGTTTGTGATTGAAGACACAGGCATAGGTATTGCCACTAGTGATCAGCAGAGTATTTATCAGGAATTTAAACAATTGGGTGAAAAACCCAATGCTGAAGGACTTGGTTTAGGGTTGTCGATCACCAAACGAATTTGTGACTTACTCGGGATCCCGTTAGTAATGGGGTCGCAACTTAATCAAGGCACCCAATTTACTTTAACCATGCCATGCAAACCTAGTTTAAAAACACCAGCCACTGCGCATGTACCTGCCAATTCAGAAACTGAATTGGGTCGTTTATGTATTTGGCTTGTGGATAACGATCGTAATGTACTTGAAGCGCTGAAACAGTTGCTAGAAAACTGGGGCTGTGAAATTGCCACGGCCACTAACTTAATTGAACTTGAGCAACTCAAAGCAGAAAATACACTACCACAGCTACTTATTGTTGATTATCAGTTGGATGACGGTGTAACGGGTCTTGAGGTGATTGAACAAGCAGGATTAATGACGCTGCCTGCCATTGTTAATACTGCAAACCACGATGAGCAAATACGCGAGCGCGTACTCGATGCAGGTTATCCTTTATTGTACAAACCACTTAAAGCACCGGCATTAAAAAGAATGATAAAACGACTGACTTAGAGACGTACACTATATTAGCTCGCCTCTAACTTACCAACTTGAGATAGCTGATTAAACAAAATGCCTGCTTGGGTACGGTTATACACATTCAGCTTTCGCAAAATGGCCGATACATGTTGTTTTATGGTGGTTTCTTGAATCGACATTTCAAAGGCAATTTGTTTGTTCAAAAGCCCGTCGGCTATCATTGCGAGTACACGGTATTGCTGTGGAGTGAGTTTTTCTAGGTTGCGGGCAAAATTGCTCTGTTCGTCATTAACAACCACATCAGTTAAGTCAATATCTGTTGGCAACCAAGAGTCTCCATTGAGTACATGTTCAATGGCTTCACTGATCACATCAAGGGATGATGACTTTGGAATATAGCCTGCAGCACCTAAGCTCATGGCTTGTTTTATGATAGTGGGGGTTTCGTTAGCCGATACCATAATAATTAATATATCAGGGTATTGATTTCTTAGTTGTGAGAGCGCTTGTAAACCATTGGCGCCAGGAATTGTTAAATCTAAAAATATCAGCTCTATCTCGGGGTGTGATTTTAATAAGCTAAATAACCCGTCGATATCGCTGGTTTCTTTTATATATTGTTCTGGTACGGAAGTCGCTGCCGCTTGACGTAGCGCACTTCTGAATAAAGGATGGTCATCAGCAATTATGGTATTCACAGCACAAGCCATTTCAAATAGTCTCCAATGCATTAAGTTATATGTGATTTTGTGATGTGAAACAAGGTTTGTCTGTGGGGATAAACAGGCAAACCCTAGGGTCTGTTCACCTTTCAAGATTGAATTTGCAGCAGTCTGTTTGATATTTAGGCAAGGTAGAGCCTATGTCATGTGGTTATTCCACATAAATAGGCGATAACGCAGCATCAATGCCAAACAGGCGCTGCCCTTCGGGTTCTTCCGAGGGGCGATTTACTCTTTGTT
>NZ_PNDI01000053.1:0-11729 GCF_005887465.1 Pseudoalteromonas sp. S1610
ACACAGGCGCTGCCCGAAGGGTTCTGCCTAGGGGCAATTAACTCTTTGTTGCTCGGTTTTTACTTAGCCCACTAGGTTACAAACCTCGCGCCGCGATTAAATCGCCCCTAGTTTTAACAAATTTCAATCCGCAAAGGTCAACAGACCCTAGTTTTACCCAAGCCGCGATTATGCTAAATTACGCGGCTTATAATATAACTGTGTGAAGCATGTGAGCGACGTCAATCTAAATTATGAACAGCTAGCCCAGCAAATAAAGCTATGGGGTCAAGAACTTGGCTTTAGTGAAGTGGGTATTACTGACATTGATTTAACTAAACATGAAGCACAGCTGCAGCGATGGCTTGATGCGGGTTTTCATGGCTCAATGGATTATATGGCAGCGCATGGTATGAAGCGTGCTCGCCCTAATGAGCTAGTACCCGGAACACAGCGGGTTATTTCAGTTAAAATGAATTACCTCCCACCTGATTCAGGCTTTGCCAAAAACCTTAAAAATACCGAAAAAGCCTATATCAGCCGATATGCCCTTGGCCGTGACTATCATAAGTTGATGCGCAACCGAATCAAACAGTTAGGTAAAAAAATTGAACAACATGTGGGTGACTATAGCTTTAGGCCTTTTGTTGATTCAGCCCCTGTACTTGAACGTCAACTCGCTGAAAAAGCGGGATTAGGCTGGCGCGGAAAGCATTCTTTATTAATAAATAAAGAGGCGGGTTCTTGGTTCTTTTTAGGTGAGCTTTTTGTCGACTTACCTTTACCAATTGATAACGAAAACACTTTTGAGGGCTGCGGCAAATGCGTTGCCTGCATAACACTATGCCCCACTGGTGCTATTGTAGAACCTTATGTGGTTGATGCGCGTAAGTGCATTTCGTATTTAACTATAGAGCATCAAGGTGCTATTCCTGAGCAATACAGAACATTAATGGGAAATCGCATTTATGGCTGTGACGATTGCCAATTGGTATGCCCATGGAACCGCTACGGAAAAATTACTGATGAGGCTGACTTTCATCCTCGTACACAATTAAAAAACAAAGATTTACTCGAGTTATTTGCTTGGGATGAAACTACCTTTTTAAAAAATACCGAGGGCAGTCCAATCCGCCGCATCGGCCATGAACGTTGGCTACGAAATATAGCCGTTGGCTTAGGAAACGCAGATTTTAGCCCGGCAATTATTGCTGCACTCGAAGATAAGCGCCAAGCGGTAAGTGACTTGGTGGGTGAACATATAAATTGGGCACTCGCCCAGCAACACGATAAACAAAGACAAAAGTTGCGTAAAACGGCACGGTTAATTCGTATTGTTGAAAAAGGCTTACCCAGAGACGCATAAGCCTTTTACCTTTTTATGTAATCACTTTCTCTGTGAACTATTAGCTCTCTTTGCGCATAATTTACTAACATCTAATTTAACACAGAGAAGAGAATGAGGAGTAAATAAGAAGCTACTATTAAAGTACAGCTCTTAGTTAACCTGTTACTCATACCTTTCGTTTTTAACCTTTAAAAGACGCGACATAAAGTCGCTGCTACAAGTTAATTTGTCCAATCGTAGTAAGGAATTTACCCCGCGTCTCGCAGCCCGTAGCCCGCACCTTTAGCCTTTCAACAATAAAGCGAGATCTTGCTCTATCTCTGCGAACGCTTTTTTAACCTGATCAACAGATTCTTGGCGTGCCACCGAATTTTGAATCGTTTCGTCGACCTTTTTGTAAATAAACACTTCCTGGTCTTCATCGAGTCCCATGGTTGGGATCCGCTCTTCTAACTCCTCTTGAAGTTGTTTAAATACTTTTTCGTTATTTATCCGGCTGTCGTTAAGCAATCCAATTAAACTATGAAATTTACTGTGAACAGTACTCGCCACTTTGTTTAATCGCTCTTGCTGCGAAACCAACATTTTCTTAGTAGTAATAGCGCGCAATTGCTGTTCGGTTACACTTACAATAAAACAAATATGATCACGTATACGCCCATGCTTCTGCTCATCTTGTTCTGGCATATTCAAAATCAATAAACTGACAAACTCGTAATTAACCAAAATACGATGAGAAAACTCATGTAACCTACCTTTGTTTTTAAGCATTTCAAATAACTCAATCACAATCGGCGAACACACACCGTTTAAAGCAAAGTGCGATTTGGTGTCGTTACATCTAAATTCAATATTACTTTGTAGACCAAATGTCTGTAAGCACTCCACTAATGCCTTACCTAACTCCTCTACATCGTTGATAAAACCGATATTTTCAATATAGTTAACTATCTGACCCATTTCACTGCTATTTGCCATAGCATTAAAAGCGGTTGAGGTTGCTTCTTTTACTTGCTTTTCAAGCTGTTGTTTTTCTATTAATACTTGATTTAACTTATTCAGCTTTTGCTTAAGCTCATCGTGCCCAAACGGTTTTACAATATAGTCTTCAGCACCTACTGAATAACCTTCCATACGTTCCTCAACGGTCCCCCTTGCCGATACAAACATCACTATAATATCTTGTGTTTTAGGGTTGGCTTTGAGCTCTTTACATACTTCGTAACCATTCATTTTTGGCATGCTTACATCAAGTAAGATAACCTGCGGCATATACTCTTCAACCATGCTCAAGCATTCCGGGCCACTCGAAGCCAGCTTAAGTTCAAAATCTAATTCCTCTAGGATTTCTTCTATTATTTCGAGGTTAAATGGTTCATCGTCGACTGCAAGAATTTTAGTTAAAGCCATAATTTTTCGTCCATATAAATCGTGTTCATTAAAACAATTCGGTTATTAGCTACTATTTTTCACTAATTGCTCATCGGCTAAATATTCATCGAGGTTTATTTCCAAAGGAACCTGAATGCTAATGGTTGCCCCACCAAGTTCGTTATTACAGGCTTTTATAGTTCCTTGATGTAAAGAAACAAATTCACGGCACAGCGTAAGTCCTAATCCTGTCCCCCCTGCGCCACTATTTGTTTTGCTACTTTGCACAAATTTTTGAAAAACAGTTTCAAGCTCGTCTTCTGGTATGCCTATTCCGCTATCTATTACTTCAATATTTGCACACCCACTGTCTGTTTCCAATGCAACTTCGATAGTGCTATGTTCTTCGCTAAATTTTAATGCATTACTCAATACGTTTCTAAGTACCTGATTAATTTGCTCTTCATCGCATTGCGCTACAACTGGTGGGTTATCTGATTTAAATGCAATCTTAATATCTTTTTCTATGGCAATTCCGGACACATCATCAATACTTGTTTTAACAATAGTCGTTAAATCGCATGCTCGCGGGTTAAATGGGAATTTACCTACATCTAATTTCGACAAATCGAGTAAATTGTTAAGTAAAGAAAGCAGCCTTTGTCCACTTGATTCAATTCGGGTTAAGTATTTTAAAAGTTTATCTTTACTAAAATCATCATCTTGAAGCTTACCGATACCAAAGCGTGAAAAACTTAGTATAGAATGCATAGGGGTTCTTAGCTCATGTGACATATTCGCCAAAAACTCTGATTTGCTTAAATTAGCTGCTTCAGCAATGTTTTTCGCATGCTCAAGTTGCGAAGTCCGCGCTCTAACCTGCTCTTCTAGAAGGTCTTTGGCCTCAAGTAATAAATCTTCTTTTTGTTTTAAATGGGTTACGTTTTTAAAAATAACCGCTAATGCTATCTCACCATGATGATCAATTTCATTAAATGAGCCGACAAGTGGAATTTTACTGCCATCTTTATTGACTAGGTGTAAGTCGCAACTAAATTGCCGATTACTGTTTAAAGTCGATATTTTATCTTTTATTGCCTTTACTGAATCGTCATCTAAAAAGTGAAATAACGAGTGAGCAATGAGCTTTTTAAACGGTAAATTAAACAGCTTTAAGCACGCGTCGTTAGCCTCTACTATTTTGCCTTTACGTTCAAAAAGTAAGATTGGGTCGGGAGTATTTTTAAAAATTACTTGCAGCAAACTGTCTTTTTCAATAAGTACATCGACTGTATCTTGTAGCCTTTCAACTAGCTCTGCGTTATGACGTTTTAGCAATTCGGTTTGCCACAACTTATGTACTGCTTGTAATAAAACGTTGTCATCGAGTGGCTTAATTAAAACGTCTTCAACACCTTGGCGAATTGCTTCAATCATAGAAACCTGAGCAGGACGCGAGGTTAATAATAAGCAGCGGCTATGCGGCTGTATCTGCTTAAGGCTGGTAAATATATCTAAGCCAAGCCCTTCTTTTAAACTAAAATCACTAATTAAAATATCAATCATTCTGAGTTTAGCAATATTAAGTGCCTCATCATGATTCGTAGCTGTGTATACCTCTATATGTGCACCCACTAAACTACTTTTTAGCATTTCTAAACGCTCACTAACATGATCAACTAACAAAATTGTAGGCAGTTTAAAAATATGATCAGGTCCTATTTCTAATAGATCTTCAATAAATGAAGTGATTTCTTTATTAGAAAAAAATGGATAAATAATAGTGGCATCTGGAACAAGCTCGTTTAATTTACCAAATGCATCAAGCAATTCACCACTTTCAGCCTTGGGAGCCAAAAGTAAAAATGATTGTCGGGTCGCTTGTTTTACCAACGAAGCAACTAGATTTGTTGGTGTCCCTTGTGAAAAGGCAAGCATATCGTACGCATCTATGTTGCTGCTTTGATCAAACATAGAATAATGAACTAATTCAACTTCACAACCAATTAGCTCAAGCAGTACTTTTAAGCGCATAGCAATCATGCTACTGCTATCAATAATTAGTATTTTTTGCGCCATTTATGTACACTTTTAAGAATTAATTAAACACCTTTTCAGCATAGTATAGAATTTTTGGTTTGGCATAATCGTCTACATAAATGTAATTTTTGCTTGCCTATGGTTATGGGATTACATTAAATGCTTACCAAAAATAGTCAGGCTGTACAGCTGGTTATCCATCCTTGCAACATTGGGCAACTCTCCCCATACTGCAAAATCAAAATGCTTAAATAATTTAATGCTTGGTTCGTTATGGCTAAAAATAAACCCGAGTAACACTTCAATATCGAGCTTTTGTGCTTGTTGTTGTGCAAATTGCATCAACTTTTTACCCAACCCTTTTCCTTGGGCTGCTGATGTAATGTAGATGCTTAGTTCAACGGTGCCATCGTAAGCTGGGCGCCCATAAAACGATTTATAACTTACCCACGCTAGTACTTGGTCATTTTCGCAGTAAACAAAAATAGGTCTTTGAGCTGTATGGCTATCAAACCAAGGTTGTTTGTCAGCAACGGTTACTTCTTCGGTATCGGCGGTCACCATTCGACTAGGGATAGTTTCATTGTAAATGGCAACAATAGCAGTTAAATCATCAGGTTTTGCTAAACGTATAGTCATAGAAAATAAGTAAAATTGATCAATTTTGTCTATAGTAGCGTATGATAAGTTACATAAACACCCATCGAATCGCATTCAAGGTAACCGCATGATAAGAAAATTAATATTCGGATTAACACTGGCTCTCGGCTGTGTATCTGTAACCACCAATGCAGCAGACACTAATAGCCCTTCAGCAAAGACAGATACCTGCGATGACTTCACAAATGTGTCACTGAGAAAGCTTCGTTCAACCGAAACGCTTAATCTATGTGAATTTAAAAATAAGCCACTGTTGATTGTTAACACTGCCAGCAATTGCGGCTTTACTTCTCAGTTTGAAGGGCTAGAAACGCTATACAAAAAATATAAAGAGCAAGGCTTAGTGGTGCTCGGTTTTCCATCTGACGATTTTTTTCAAGAAGAAAATGACGAAAAAGATACGGCTAAAGTCTGTTATGTTAATTACGGCGTTACTTTCCCTATGTTAGCCACCAGCGCAGTGCGTGGCAGCGATGCCAACCCTATTTTCAAGCACTTAAATGCAAAAACTAGTTCACCTAACTGGAATTTTTATAAATACGTGGTTTCGGCAGATCGTCAATCAGTGACTCGCTTTAATAGCCGCGTCAAACCCGATTCAGCAAAATTAGAAAGCGCCATCAAAAGTGCATTTTAATTTTGTGTTTTCAGTTTAACCTTACTAAGATGTTGCTTAGTAGATAAAAAACTAAACTTATAAATAGGAGATTTTATGGCAGTAGCAAGTGCAAGGCACATACTCGTAGACAGTGAAGCACAATGTTTAGACCTTAAAGATAAAATTGAGCAAGGTGAAGACTTTGCTGAGCTAGCTAAATTGCACTCTAATTGCCCTTCAGGTCAAGATGGTGGCGCATTAGGTGAGTTCGGACCTGGTATGATGGTTCCTGAGTTTGATAAGGTGGTTTTTTCAGCGCCACTTAACCAAGTACAAGGTCCTGTTCAAACACAGTTTGGTTACCATTTATTAGAAGTAACCAGCCGCTCAGAGTAAGCAAATCGATTTATTAATAAAGCCGCATTAGCGGCTTTTTATTTATGTGGAGTTGGCAAAGCCCCAATATGCAATTACTTGGCTCTATTTCTTCCCCTTATGTTCGCCGTGTCAGAATTTGGGCACAACAAAATAACTGTGAGCTTGAGTTTATAAATCTCGACATTTTCTCAAGCGATGACCGCTCTTTAATGATGTCGCACAACCCGGCAGCTAAAATCCCTATCTTAATTGATGGCTCGCTTAACTTAAGCGACTCAAACAATATACTGCGTTACTTACTTGAAAAAACACAGCAGAACCCGCTAACTTGGCCGCAAGAGCATTTTTTAACTAGCATCAACGCCTGTAACGATTCATTGGTTGAGTTATTGATATGTCAGCGTTCTGGGTTTGACACGCAAGCTGATAAACTATTTTTTAATCTGCAAAATGAGCGAATTGCGCAAACTTTAGACTATTTAAATGATCATTTAAACGATGATGAATTTAAAAGCTGTGAATGCCTCAACATCAGTTTATACTGCTTGCTAGATTGGATCTGCTTTCGTGAACTCACTGATTTTAGCGCGCAGCCGCAGTTAGTTAAGTTTTATGAAGCGTTTAGTCAGCGTCAAGCGGCTAAAAATACCAACCCTCGACTCAAATTTTAAAAGGTGAACACATGAGCGATATCGAAATTGAATCACAACTAGTTAGCTTTGTAGAAAAAGTACGTGTTAGTGAGCAGATCTGGGCACTGGGTGCACAAGATGGTGGCTTTGTTGTATGTGAATCAAATCAGTTTGACGACACCGATGTACTTTTACTGTGGGAATCAGAAGACGCAGCAAAAGAGCAGTGTAAAGAAGAGTGGAAAGACTACAGTCCGGTAGAAATCAATCTAGATGAATTTTTAGATGATTGGGTTGAAGACCTTAAATCGGATGATGCTCTGGTTGGTTTAAATTGGAATGACGATCAAGTGTGCGTAGAAATTGAACCAGTTGGTTTAGCTCGCGCTTTAAGTGAATAAGTTTTAACTGTTTATTTGCTGGCACTACCCCAATTAACAACAACGATTAGTTGGGGTATAAAATAATAAAAACTGTCAAGGTACTGCGTTGAAAACCCATCTTGGTCGTCGTCCATTCTCAGCTATGGAGCTGCATACGCTCTATACCGGATATATTTATAGTGATACTCGGCTTGCCCGCGAACAAGCTAAGCACTGGCACTTTTGGCTGCCTTTAATTGCGTACTACAGTGGCGCTTACAGTGATGAAATTGGCTATTTAACCCTAGATGACTTGGTGGTTAAAAATAGCATTCTCTGCTTTAGCTTTCATACTCATGGTAAAATTAAACCCCGTTTAATTCCTGTACATAACGCCCTTATTAAGGCCGGACTTAATGATTATTTAGCCTACGCAAAAGCGCAAAAACACACACGTTTACTGTTTGACCTCCCAGCAAAAACAGGACGCTACAGTGAAAAAGTACGCATTTGGTTTTCAGGCGAGGGCGAACGTGCGGGGTATTTGCAAAAATGTGCAATTCCTTCCGTGGATCAACTCGGAATGAAAACCGCGATTAGTAGTTTGCGGCTTAATTTTGAACAGCAAATTCGTATTTATGCCCTGCAAGCAGGCTCTAAAGACTGCTTCAATTACTTAATGGGCTTTAATGATTACCCCCATGATAACTTTAACGATATAGCCTTGTTAAATAAGGTGCTGCAACAGCTCCGGGTTATTAATTCCCACATTCATTGGCAGCGGTTTTTAGCACGAGATAGCCACTGACAAACTTTGTTACTCTTTTCCTTATTGTTGTTCGCTTACTCTAGCAAAAAAAGCTGTTAGGATGGAGTGTACTCACTCTTCTAACAACAAAAATCTAGGGATAACTATGTTTTTTAAAAGCCTCTTAACCGTGAGCGTTGCGCTTGCGATAAATGCTGCTAACGCTAATGAGTTCGTCATTGAAAAGCTCGCAAAGCCAAGTTCACAAAAAGTCGCTTTAACGCTCGACCCAAGTCAGGATACTTTTACAGGAATGACTGAAATCAGTTTGGAGGTGCTTAAACCAACACGCTACATTGAACTTAATGGTGTTGATTACGCAACCAAAATGGTTCAACTATTGGGTGAGCAAAACTGCGACTTAAACAGCGAAATGCTTAAAACCGGTAAAGTTAAATTTAGCTGCGAAGAGCAAATTCAGCCGGGTAAATACACTTTAAAAATTGATTTCTCAGCGCCATATAATCGCCAAAGTGTGGGGCTATATAAAACCCTAGATCAAGGCGTTCCTTATCTTTTCACCCAATTTGAAATGAGCGATGCCCGTCGAGCGTTTCCTGTATTTGACGAACCAAGCTATAAAATTCCATTTCAGTTAACTATTACCGCCCCCACTTCACAAAAAGTGTATTCAAATACACCTGAGTTAAAAACGACAGTGAATGGCGATATGACTACCCATTACTTTGATAAAACGCCACCAATTCCATCATACTTAGTAGCTATGGCTGTAGGCCCGTTTGAAGAGCTAGAGATTAAGGGTATGCCAATTCCTGGCCGTGTAATTACTCCACAGGGTAAAATTCATTTAGCACAGTATGCAAAAGAGAATATGCCTAAAGTACTGGGTGCACTTGAAGAGTACTTTGGTATTCCTTACGTATATAAAAAGTTAGATTCAGTGGCTGTTCCAGAGTTTCCGTTTGGGGCAATGGAAAACTCAGGTTTAGTGACTTACCGCGAAGATATTCTTCTGGTTGATTTAGAAGCTGCAACGCGTAGTAAAAAGCAACGTAATGTCTCTATTATTGCCCATGAATTAGCTCACCAATGGTACGGTAACTTAGTGACTATGAAGTGGTGGAACGACTTATGGTTAAACGAAGCGTTTGCTAGCTGGATGGCAGCAAAAATTACTAAGCAACTTAACCCTGAGTTTGAATCACACCTAGATTTACCACAAAACAATGTAATGGCGTTAGATGCTCGCTTAAGCACTAAGCCAATTCGTAAACCAATTAAAACTGAAGCCGATATTATGGACGGTTTAGGCCTTGCATACAGCAAAGGCAGCTCAGTACTGGCGATGGTTGAAAATTGGATTGGTGAAGATGCATTTCAAGCTGGTATTCAAAATTACTTAAAAGAGTTCTCATATAAAAATGCCGAAGCCGCCGATTTATGGGAAGCACTCGGTAAGGCTTCAAATAAAGATGTGGCGAGTGTTTTAAAATCATTTATTGAACAATCGTCATTTCCTTTAATCAAGGTTGATCAGCAAGGTAAAACTATCACTATTTCGCAAAGCCGTTTTGCTAATGACGGTGTTAATGCTCCAGCCCAACTTTGGAATGTACCCGTTGCCATTAAGTACGGTAAAGGCGATAAAGTAAAAACTGCCAGTGTATTACTTAATAAACAAAACCAAACGCTAGAGTTAGATTTTGAGCCAGAGTGGATATATCCAGACCAAGGTGCGCTAGGTTACTACCGCTGGGTCATGGACGATGCGCAATTTAACGCACTAATTGATAATGCAGCAAGCGTATTAAACGACCGCGAGCGCCTTGCATTGTTATCAGCTACTGACGCCTTACTTGACGCAGGTGTAATTTCTGCGGCTAAGCTGATGCAAACGCTTGAAGTATTTGCCAGTGATAGTCATCCACGCGTAGCTAACACTGCTTTAGGTTATTTAGCATCTCAGCAACGTACCTTTAAAGACGATAGCAACAAAGATTTATGGCCTACATTTATTCAAAATGCAGTCATGCCTGCCGCTAAAAAATATGGCCTAGAAGCAAAAATGGGGGAAGATGGCGCTGTTGCTCAACTGCGAGCTGCGGTAGTGTCGCGTTTAGGTTTTGATGGTGAAGATAAAAATGTGATCAATAAAGCTAAGCAGCAAACAGCTGTTTACTTAAAAGATCCACAAAATGTAGACCCTTATTTAGCGGGTACTTACTTACGTCTTGCGGCTTTTCATGGTGATAAAGCGCTGCTTGATCAGTTTATGGCAACCTTTAAAACCACTAAAGATCCACAAGTTCGTACCAATATGTTGGCAGCAATGGGTTATTTTGGTAAACCTGAACTCCAAAAAGCAGTGCTTGCATATAGCTTAACCGATGAAGTAACCGCTTCTGATATGCGTACTATTTTATCGGGGCAAAGTTACACCGATGAACGTCAAGCACTCTTTATTGATTGGATATATAGCAACTACGATAAAGTAACAGCAAGTTTGCCACCATTTTTTGTACCTAACTTACCTTACTTTACTACTGCTAGCTGTGATGCTGAAAGTTTAGCGACAACGCAAACGTTCTTTGACGCTAAACTTGATGACGTACCTGGCTATGCGCGCACATTAAGTAAGCTTGCAGAAAGTACTAATGACTGTATTGCACTTAAAAACCGTGAACTCAAATCAGTAAATAGCTTTTTGAATAGTAAATAAGTTAAAGTTCAAAGGATGGCGGGCTGCGGGCGACGGGTAACGGGCCGAAAACCTCAAACTCGGGCTAATGGCTGATGTTTTCTCATTGTCTTCTCTTTGTGTATAAAATCTTAAAAAGTTTATTCACAAAGAGATTAAGAGGCGCAGCCCTTTTAGAGCTAGTGATTAAAGACAAAGATTAAGGGTTATAAAGGTTAAAGGTTGAAGATTTTATCTTGCACCTTTTGCCTTTAGCCCTGCACCATTCTATTAACCACCAATAATCATCGTTAGCTTAGCTATAAACTCTTTTGCCGCTTGTTCAGAGTTAATTTTAAAAGCGACACCATAATGAATAGGCTGTGCGCTTTTATAAATACGAGTGGGAAAACGGGTCATTTCACTGCTATGAAAATAGCCTTGAGTACGCACAACCCCATCAATATCAGTAAAGTCATCACTAAACACTTCAAATGCAGGACGGATCACAATTTTACCTTTCCCCGTTTCGGCATGGGTGTAAAACGCTTCTTTAGAGTTTGCTAGCATATACTCAGCAATGTTTTTTATTTTGAAATTACTTCTACACTCTAGTTTTATCAGCTGCTCTGTTAACTCGTCTGCGCTAAATGCCACGTGACTTTCCTTTTTATTTAATAGTTAGGGTCTGTTGACCTTTCAAGGTTAAATTTGCATCAGTCTGTTTGGTATTTAGTCAAGGCAGAGCCTATGTGGTGTGGTTATTCCCCATAAATAGGCGATAACGCAGCATCAATGCCAAACAGGCACTGCCCTTCGGGTTCTGCCTAGGGGCGATTTACTCTTTGTTGCTCGGTTTTTACTTAGCCCACTAGGTTACAAACCTCGCGCCGCGATTAAACCGCCCCTAATTTG